>NZ_VRVA01000209.1:0-4982 GCF_008039945.1 Methylobacterium sp. WL64 | reverse complement strand
CCCCTTGCCCGGCCCCCTTGCCCGACGGCCTTGCCCGACGGCCTTGGTCGCACAGGTTGAGGCCGGCTCGTGCAGACGAACCAGCGCCGACCGGAGGTCCGTGGTGCTGCGCCGGCGCGGCCCCGCCACGGATTCGCTTCGCCGGGAGGCTTTCGAAGCCTCGGCGAAAAAAGATGGGCCCAGGTACTAGACGACCGGTCTAATCAGGACTATCTCAGCGTCATGGCACGCCTCAACACGCATACCGACACCCGGCAGGAGATTCTCGACACCGCCTACGGCCTGGTGGGCGCGAAGGGGTTTTCCGGGGTCGGGCTCAACGAGATCCTGGCTTCGGCCGGGGTCCCGAAGGGATCGTTCTACCACTACTTCGGCTCGAAGGAGGCTTTCGGCGAGGCGCTCCTGGCCGATTACTTCGAGGGGTATCTCGCCGCTCTGGATGCGACGCTCGCCGAGCCCGGCTTGGACCACGCCGAGCGCCTGATGAACTACTGGCGCAAATGGCAGGCGACGCAGGGCAGCGTCGATTATCAGCGCAAGTGCCTGGCGGTGAAGCTCGCCGCGGAAGTCTCGGACCTGTCCGAGGCCATGCGGCTCGCCCTCAAGGGCGGGACCGCCGGGATCATCGAACGGCTGGCGCGGGCGATCGAGGCGGGGGCCGCGGAGGGCTCCTTGAAGGTGGAGGGCACGCCCCACGCCACCGCCGAGGCGCTCTATCACGTGTGGCTCGGCGCGAGCCTGATGGCGAAGATCGTGCGGACCGACGCGCCGTTCGAGGCCGCGATGACGACGACGCGACAGATCCTCGGACTCGCCTGACGCGAGCCCGAGGTACGGCGCGGGCGGTCGAACCGTGCCTGCTCGTGTAGAACTATTAGACGACTGGTCTACTCAAGTAAACGATGAAGCCTCCCCGAACCGGCGGAGGCGAGGACACCACGCAAGGAGCGAGTTCATGCCCCACGGAACGAAGACTGCAGCCGTCCCCGCCCTCGTCACCGCCGGGTTGATGAGCGCCGCCCTGCTCGGCACCTCCGCGGCCATGGCGCAGGAGCGGATCACCCTGGAGACCATCGGCGCAGTCCGCATGGCCGGCAGCAGGCTCGACGACGGCCGCCGCGTGAACCCGCAGGTTCGGCCGGCCGAGACGGGATCCGCGCAAGAGCAGCGCGCGGACGATCCGTCGAAGGCGCACTGACGCCGCCTCGGCGTCCCCCATGCCATGTGAAATCCCGGCCGATCGATCGATCGGCTGGCGGAAGCTTCCCTTCGACCTGAACGATCACGGAGAACGACGATGAAGATCCTGATGGTGCTGACCTCCCACGATCAGCTCGGCGACACCGGCCGCAAAACCGGTTTCTGGCTGGAAGAGCTCGCCGCGCCCTACTACGTGTTCAAGGATGCCGGCGCCGAGATCGTGCTGGCCTCGCCCCGGGGCGGACGGCCGCCGCTGGACCCGAAGAGCAGCGAGCCGGGTTCGCAGACCGACGCGACGCGCCGGTTCGAGGCGGACGAGGAAGCGCTGGCGGCGCTCGAGACCACGACACGGCTCGATGCCGTCTCCCATGACGGGTTCGACGCCGTGTTCTATCCGGGCGGCCACGGTCCGCTTTGGGACCTCGCCGAGGACCCCGTCTCGATCAGGCTGATCGAGACGACGCTGGCGGCCGGCAAGCCCGTCACCCTCGTCTGCCATGCCCCCGGCGTCGTGCGCCACGCGAAGGCCCTCGACGGGACGCCGCTCGTCCAGGGCAAGGCCGTCACCGGGTTCACGAACACCGAGGAGGAGGCGGTCGGCCTCACCGAGGTCGTTCCCTTCCTGGTCGAGGATGCGCTGCGCCGGAACGGCGGCCGGTTCTCCAAGGCCGGCGACTGGGCGCCGTACGTGGTGGCCGACGGCCTGCTCATCACCGGCCAGAACCCGGCCTCTTCCGGGCCGGCCGCCGAGCGTCTCCTCGCGCATCTCGCGAACGGCTGACGACACCACCCTCCGTCTCCGGACACCGTCCGCCCGCGCATCCGCGCGGGCGGCGACCGGCCCCGGGGCGACGCCGCCGGCCCGACAGAGGTCCGCACGTCGGCAGAAGCCTCCCCCCTCGACATCCATCGCGAAGGACACCGGCCCATGACAAACGATATCGTTTTCTCGGACGCGACCCAGCTCGCCGCGCTGATCCGCACCCGCCAGGTCTCGCCGGTGGAGGTCATGCAGGCCCACCTCGACCGCATCGCGGCCGTCGATCCCAAGGTCAACGCCATCGTCACCGTGGCGGAGCGGGCGCTCGACGGCGCCCGCGCGGCCGAAGCCGCGATCCTGGCCGGGGGCGAGATCGGGCCCCTGCACGGGGTGCCGTTCACCGTCAAGGATTCGATCGACACCGCCGGCGTCCCGACCCAGCGCGGGTCGCCGATCTTCCGGGGCCGCATCCCCACCGCGGACGCCACGAGCGTCGCCCGCCTCAAGGCCGCCGGGGCGATCCTGCTGGCCAAGACCAACCTGCCGGAATTCTCATACTGGATCGAGAGCGACAACCTGCTCTCCGGTCGCTCGAACAACCCCTGGGACCTCGAGCGGACGCCCGGCGGGTCGAGCGGGGGCGAGTCGGCGGCCATCGCGGCGGGTATGTCGCCGCTGGGCCTCGGCACCGACCTCGCCATCTCGGTCCGGGGCCCGGCCGCGCAGACCGGGATCGTCTCGCTGAAGCCGACCCACGGGCGGGTGCCGATGACGGGGATCTGGCCGCGCGCGCCGCGGCGCTTCTGGCATGTCGGCCCGATGGCCCGCTCCATCCGGGACCTCGCGCTGGCCTTCTCGCTCCTGTCCGGTCCCGACGGCGAGGACGGCTACGCGTCCCGCACCGTCGCCGCCGATGCCGGCCTGGGCTCCGCGCCCGGCCGTCCGCTCCGGGTGGGCTGGCTGGTCGAGCCGGGCTTCGGCCCGATCGATCCCGAGGTCGCCGCCACCGTCCGGGCGGCGGCCGAGGCCCTTAAGGCCGCGGGCTGCGTCGTGGAGGCCGTGCGCATCCCGGCGCTGGAGCCTGACTTCGCCCTCGACGTCTTCAACACGCTGCACGTCATGGAGATGAAGCCGGCCTTCCGGGAGGCGACGGAGGGCCGGAGCCGGGACGAGATCTACACCATGGCCAGGACCATGCTGGCGCTCCCGGCCTCGTCGATGGACGACTACATCGCGGCCGAGCAGGCGGCGGAGCGGCTGCGGGACGGCTACGCCGACTACTTCCGGCGCTACGACGCGCTGATCACCCCGGTCCTGCCGATCCCGGCCCACAAGCACGGCGTCACGCACTTCGTCATCAACGGGCAGACCGTCGACGCCACCTACCTCCAGGGCGCGACCGTGCCGCTGAACGTCACCGGCCTGCCCGGCCTGTCGATGCGGTTCGGGACGAGCGGCGAGGGACTGCCGATCAACGTCCAGGTCGTCGGCAGCTGGCAGGCCGAATCGACGATCCTGCACGTCGCCGCGCTGCTGGAGGCGGCGAGCCCGGTGCGTGGGCTGCACCCGAACCTGTAGGCCGCCGTCGCGCTTGTCCCGCGGGATCGCGCTTACGAAGCCGGATGCTGCCTCCAACTCACGATCGGCGCCCCGACCTGACGCGCTGCCCCGTCGGGGCGCAGATGCGCCTACCGCTTCTTGCCCAGCTCCGCGGCGATGTCCTTCGTCATCCGGCCGACCTTCCGATGCGCCGCCGTCAGCTGGTCCTGGGTAACGCCCCAGCGCTTCATCCAGAACTCGACGGCCTTGCGTTCCGACAGATCGAGCCGGTCCTTATCGATGAAGCCACGCTTGTCCTTGAGGCCAGCCATGGGAAATCCTGTTGTGTTGGTGACTGCGGGTTAGGAGGGGGCGCGAGACATGCGGGGGAATCGCAGCGATGCCCAGACCCATGGGGCCACGCAGCGCACCGATGCGGCGGGTTGCCCGGCCGGTCGGCGCTCTTGTGATGGAAGTCGGCGCGCAGGAACGCGGCGCCCTGTGTCGGGCTGCCGGCCATGTCGGGCGCCGCGGCCGGGGAGGCGAAGTCCCGGTGATGGTGCTCGCGCGGGCGCGGCAGACCGGTCAAAGCGGCGTGGATCGGATCCTGCGCGGGCGGTCGCGGACTGTCCGCGAGGGCGTCGCGGGTGGGCGCCCTCGCAAACGGCGCGCTCATCAGGACGACCGATCCGAACACGTCGGGCCGGGCCAGGGCGCAGAAGCCCGCGACCCGGGAGCCGAAATCGTGACCGGCGATGAGCCCGGGAAAGGCGTGAGCATGACCACACTGTGAAGACGTCTGATCCAGTCAGCCCGGGGGCCCGTCCCCATCGCGGTTCAGGCTCCCACACGGATTGAAGTGACGGATCGTGACAGCGTTGCAAACGCAGCGTCGGGATCAGCGCGCCAGGCCGAAACAGAAATGAAAAACACCCCAGGAGCGGGTGCTCCCAGGGTGTTGCCGACCTCGCGGCCAGATTGATCGGGCTGGGGATCCGGAGGCCGACAAGTTGCCGGCGCCTTCCGCGGCGGGGAGCGAGGAGGAGGACCAACACCTCTCGCCCACCGGCCACATCTCCCGGCGTTGAGGCCGGGAGGAGCGCGATCCGATACTAGTACGAGCCGAACTTGTAGTTCAGGCCGGCGCGGACGACGGCGAACTCGTCGTCGCGACGACCGATGGCGCTGTAGGCCACCGGGACGAGGTTGGCGGCGTTGACGACCAGGGCGCCCTGGTTGCGGTTGCCGCGCTCCAGGTTGACGTACAGACCTTCGATCTTGAACGTCACGGCCGAGGACCGGAAGAAGTTCAGGAACGACTCGGTGGGGAGGGCGAACTCGACACCGCCGCCGACGGCGTAGCCGGTGCGGAAGCTGTCGTTGCCGGCGTAGCCGCCGAACGAGCGGTCGGCGCTGCCCGAGCCGTAGGCGAAGCCGCCGGTGCCGTACACGAGGGTGCGGTCGAAGGCGTAGCCGAGGCGGC
>NZ_VRVA01000208.1:0-5215 GCF_008039945.1 Methylobacterium sp. WL64 | reverse complement strand
GCTCGCGCAGATCAACCGACAGGGCTGAAGGCATGGCAATCCTCCATCACAAGCCGATCCAGTGAATCACAAGCCAGCCAGATCGCCTACCCCAAGCGATTCAACCCGCCAGGGCACGGCTCTAGTGGTTGAGCCCTGACGGTTGAGTCCGTGTGAGGTTTCGGTTTGCGGCCCATCCTGCGAGTCTGGCGGGATGCGCACTGAACCGCACCGGGTTTCCTGGAGGCTCCAACTCTTGCGAGGATGGAGCCATGACGAAGCGTACCCCACCCTTTTCCCCTGAGGTCCGCGAGCGCGCCGTGCGGATGGTGTTCGAGCATCAGGGTGATCATGCCTCCCAGTACGGAGCGATCCGCTCGATTGCCGCCAAGATCGGCTGCTCGGGTGAGACGCTGCGGAATTGGGTACGCCAAGCCGAGCGGGACCAGGGCCAACGAGCCGGCCCGACGACGGACGAGCGCGAGCGGATCAAGGCGCTGGAGCGGGAGGTTCGCGAACTCCGGCAGGCCAACGAGATCCTGAGAAAAGCATCAGCGTATTTTGCCCAGGCGGAGCTCGACCGCCCGTTCAAGCGATGATCGCCTTCATCGACGATCACCGCGGGGCCTACGGGGTCGAGCCGATCTGCCGCGTGCTGCCGATCGCCCCGTCGACGTATCACGCCCATGTCGCGCGCCGGGCCGATCCCGGTAGGCTGCCAGCACGATCCAAGCGGGATGCGGTGCTGATGACCGAGATCCGGCGCGTGTACGAGGCGAACTTCTGCGTCTACGGCGTGCGCAAGATCTGGCGGCAGCTCGACCGTGAGGGGATCACGGCGGCTCGTTGCACCATCGCACGGCTGATGCGAGCGATGGGTCTGCAAGGCGTCGTGCGAGGCAAGACAGTCCGGACGACGATCCCTGATCCGGCCGCGGCGTGCCCACTCGACCGGGTCAACCGGCAGTTCAAGGCCGCGTGTCCGAACAGGCTGTGGGTCGCGGATTTTACCTACGTCGCGACCTGGAGCGGCTTCGTCTATGCGGCTTTCGTCATCGATGTCTTCGCTCGCCGGATCGTGGGCTGGCGCGTGTCGCGTTCGGCGCGGGCGGACTTCGTGCTCGATGCCCTGGAGCAGGCCCTGCACGAGCGCCGCCCCTTCGCAGGCAGCGGTCTCGTCTGTCACTCCGACCGCGGATCGCAATACGTGAGCATCCGATATACCGAGCGCCTTGCTGAAGCGGGCATCGAACCCTCCGTCGGCAGCGTCGGTGACTCGTACGATAATGCTCTCGCAGAGACCGTGATCGGACTGTTCAAGACCGAGGTGATCCACCGGCGCGGCCCGTGGCGGTCGTTCGAAGCCGTAGAGTTCGCCACCCTCGAATGGGTAGATTGGTTCAATCACCGTCGGCTGCTCGAACCGATCGGCAACGTGCCTCCCGCCGAAGCGGAAGCGCGCTACTATGCACAAACCGAGGCGCAAGCCTTGGCAGCCTGACCCAAACCAAATGGCCTCCGGGAAACCCGGTGCGGTTCACACTGTCATCTCTTTCACGCTCTCCACCTCGGATCGCCTTCGGCTCGAAGCACTCGTCGCGGATCGGAACACGTCGCAGAAGCACGTCTGGCGCGCGCGTATCGTGCTCTTGAGCGCCGATGGGCTGGGGACGCATGCGATCATGCGTGAGGCCGGCGTGTCCAAGACGGTGGTCTGGCGCTGGCAGGACCGCTTCGCGCAGGAGGGCGCCGATGGGCTCCTGCGGGACAAGACGCAACCGGCGCGCATCCCGCCGCTGGGGGCGGAGGTGGCGGCGCGCGCGGTGGCTCTGACGCAAGGAGAACCACCCGGCGAGACCACGCATTGGACGGCCGCCGCCATGAGCAAGGCCGCGGCCATCAGTGTCTCGTCGGTGCAGCGGATCTGGCGGGGGCACGGCCTACAGCCGCATCGAGTCCGGCAGTTCAAGCTCTCCACCGACCCGGCCTTCGCCGCCAAACTGCGCGACGGGCACCCATCGAACCTGTTCGATGGGACCCCTGGTCGTCGGGCTCTACGTCGACCCGCCGGCCCACGCCGTCGTGCTCTCGGTCGACGATCCTTCGACAGGCTCAGGATGAGGAGAGCCAGATCCAGGCGCTCGCCCGCACGCAGGAGCCGTTGCCGATGAAGCCGGGCCAGCCGACGACGCGCACCCACGATTACAAGCGCCACGGCACGACGCCCTGTTTGCCGCCCTGGACGTTCTGGAGGGCAAGGTGATCGGCCGCTGCATGCAGCGCTACCGGCATCAGGAGCTCATCCGCTTCCTCAATGCGGTCGAGGCGGCGGTCCGGCGGGCAAGATCGTCCACGCGATCCTGGACAACTATGCCGTCCACAAGCACCCGAAGGTCCGTGCCTGGCTCGACCGCCACCCGCGCTGGACCTTCCACTTCACCCCGACCTCAGCCTCGTGGCTCAATGCCGTCGAGGGCTTCTTCGCCAAGCTCGCAAAACGCCGGCTCCGACGCGGCGTGTTCGGATCGCTGATCGAGGTGCAGGCCGCCATCAAACGCTTCATCGCCGAGAGCAACGGCGACCCGAAGCCCTTCGTCTGGACCGCCGACCCGGATCGCATCATCCAGGCCGCAAAGCGCGCGCGCCAAGTGTTAGACTCGTACCACTAGGCTACTCTGGCGGACGCGGAATACATTGCCGGTCAGATCGCGCAGCACGTTGCGCAAGAGCTTGCGACTGTGCCCGGTCGCTCGGGCAATCTTCTTGATCGGCATGCCCTGTCGCGACAGGGCGAGGATCGCCCCGCCAGTCGCCTCCGTCCGGAGATAGCCGTCTTACTGCAGGCGCTCGGCACAGGTCAACCGTTCGGGATCGACTGTCGCCCCCCCGCCGCGATGCGAATTGCAGCCATCGACTTGCGCACGGCATCGAGGAAGGCGGCGCTGACGTTCTCCATCAAGTGCCATCGGTTGGCGACTTGAACGGCATTGGGCAGCGCTCGCGTCGTCGCCTCACCGTAGCAACTCTCACGGTCATGGGCGACGACGGTGATTTCGGGATAGGCTGTAAGCCACGCCTCAACAGTGCCGCTCTCCCGATCCGGCAGCAGGGCGACGACACGGCGCCGTTCCAGGTCGCAGATCAGCGTGCCGTAGCGCTGTCCTCGACGGAAGGCCCAGTCGTCGATGCCGATCACGCGCGGATGCTCCACCGGACGGACGGCACGGCGGCGCACGGTCCGAAGCATCGTATCCCGACTGGCCGGGACCATCAGTCGTCAGGCGAAACTGGCGGCGGGCCGGCCACCGGGGGCAAGGCTGAGATGATGCACGATGTAGTCGAGCCGAGTCGTGCGCCGGCCGTAGGCAGCTGCGAGGTCTGGTCCGAGCCGCTCGGCAAAGATCTGGGTCCGGCAGTCCGACCCGATGCAACGGAAACGACGGACGCAGACATCGATGACGACGCGTCTACCGGCAACCGGCAGATCGGACAGAGTACGGGTGTAGCAGCTATGGATTCGAGAGGAGGGTTGATCGCGCCTGGGCACCGGGCCAAGGCGGCGATCGGCCGGGCTGTGATGGCCATCCCAGTGCCGACCTCGCCATGATCGATGACAAGGCCGCGCGGAAATACGGAACTGGGATGCAGGCTGCGAGGCATGGCAGGATCTCCAACGACCGAAGCCGAGATCCATCAACTCGTCTGCACCGAGATTGAGTCAGACCCAATGTTCAACGCTGTTTGACACCCGATCTCAGCATGATCCCGCGCTCTGCGAGGATCTGGCTGCCGAAAAGCCTCGTGGACGGCATCGACGACCGTG
Source organism: Methylobacterium sp. WL64 (assembly GCF_008039945.1). NCBI lineage: Bacteria > Pseudomonadati > Pseudomonadota > Alphaproteobacteria > Hyphomicrobiales > Methylobacteriaceae > Methylobacterium > Methylobacterium sp. WL64. The sequence goes on along the minus strand of NZ_VRVA01000208.1, from coordinate 1,413 downwards.
CTGGGCCGCTCGACCAGATCCGGCAGACGCAGGACCGGATGGCGCTCCGGCTGTTCGTGGACCTGTAATATTTGGCAGAGCCTCGCCTCGAACGGCGGGCTGCACTGGAGCCAGGTCCGGCAGGAGTACGACAAGGTCAAGATCGGCCAGCGTGGCATCCACGATGTCTGGGGCTTCCGGCAGACCGCACGGGTGTTCTGGGAGACGGCGGCGTTCGTCGAACCCCACCCGACCGGCGAATTCGAGGAGATCGAAGGTTCGGACGGCACGACGCAGCAGGATACCGGCATGAGAGCGATCTCGAATGCCCTGACAAAACTGCAAAGCCTGGACGTGATCCAGTTCGTCCCGCACCTCATTGACGCCGACTCCGAGGAGGGCGAGGTGATCCACCCATGTCCGATCTCGGTCGGCGTGGCTGAAGAGCGGGCCATCACGAAGGCGGCTCGGAATGCAGCTCTCCGGCTGATGACGGACGGGCAGGAGAGGTACGTCGACAGCAAGGGCTACGAGCCGATCATCCCCCTGCCCCGGCACCTCGAGAACGCTGCGCTGGTCGGGCTGCTGCGAACGACGCACCGGGCCCATCACTGCCGCCACGGCGAAGTGGATGACAAACGGCGGCGACTGGGCGCGATGGGAGACCGAGTACAACCGGATCGAGGCCGACAGCTAACCCGGCCAAGAACGTGCAAGATTAAAGCAGCATCGACGGTGGGTCCAAGGAGTTTCCAAGAGTGATCCAAGGGGATATATCAATCCCAGTAGTAGCACATGGCCTCATCTGTATGGTCGGAGGCGGCCATCCAGACCACCTCGACCTGCCGGACCTATCCCGATCCGGCACCGACACTCCCCGCTGTCGTAGTGCTTCGGCTAACCAGTCATCGGCATCTTGCGCCCCGAGCCGTGTTGATGCCGGCTCTGCCGCAGAAATTGATAGCCCCGCGAACCCGATATCAGATAGGGCGGCGGGGCCGATTCGGTTCTCAGCCCCGATCAGTCAGCCCCGCTTCTGGCCGCATGGTCGAGAGCTATGCCCTGCCGTAGCTCGGCCGGATGTCAGCCAGCCCTACCCTTCCCCTACTCCCGAACGCCGTCGCGATCTGGTACGGCGCCATCAAGAATATCTCCCCGTACGCCTCGCCCCGCCCGGTACATGCCCCCGAGCCGGTGGAGGCCGATACGAGAGAACTGCTTGGACTTCATCACCCGATTTGGGGACGAGGCGCACCGGCTCGGTTGGACAGCGGAGCAGCTATTCGGAGTGCACCCCGAGCACGGCACGCTCCGGGTTGACTATTGAGGGGCGCTGATGACTGCCAGCGACAAGGCGATCGGGATCGAGGCCAGCCGGGTTCTGTACGAGAGAACGTCAAACTACCGGAACCGGCAGGGGCAGGGGCAGGGGCA
>NZ_VRVA01000207.1:0-5270 GCF_008039945.1 Methylobacterium sp. WL64 | reverse complement strand
CCCCCGCCCCCGCCCCCGCCGAAGGGCGCGCACTTCCAGGTCGAGCGCGGCGATGCCCGGATCGACGTGAAATGCGCCGACGAGGAATCGATGAAGGCCTGCGCCGACATCACCCTGCAGCTGCTCGACAAACTCGCGACGCTGCGCCCCGGCGACGCCCGGTAGGCCCCACTCGGGGGGCGGGGCAAGAACCATCCCTGCCCCCACACGAAAACAGGAACAGGATCAACGCCATGACCGATACGCAGACCGAACCGTTCGACGCCGCCGGCACCGTCTGGGCGGTGTTCGGGCACCGCTTCGCCCTCGACGGGGCCGGGGGGCGGATTCTGGCGGATCTCGGCCCGAAGGGCGCCGCCGGGATCGTCCTGGCGGCCGGCGACCGGGTCTCGCTGCGGGGCACGCGCAAGCCCTCCGAGATCAAGGTCACCCGCCTTACGCTTGCGGACGGCTCGACCCGCACGATCGACTGGCCCGAAAAGGACGCCTCCAAGAAGGACGCCCGCAAGACGGGCGCCGCCAAGACGGAGGGTCACGGCCATCCGGTGGCCGATCCCGCCCTGGCGGTCCGGGCCGCGGAGGCCGCGGGCTACGCGGTCGCCGGCGCGCCGGAGCGGAAGCCCAGGCATTTCGAGCTGCAGGGCGCAAAGGACGGCGTGCGCCACACGGTCTACGTCGCGCTCGACGGGACGATCCGGAAGGCCGTGGCGCTGGCCGCGTAAAGGTCGGCGGACGCGCGGGCGCGGGTCCGGGCGCCCGCCAGAAGCCCGTCAGGCACTTGTGCCCGGCGCCTTGATCAGGCGGCAGCCGGTGATGCGCCACGTCCCATCGGCGTCCCGGGCGAGGCTGTACTCGGCGGTCCAGTCGACGCCGTACTCGTCCTGGATCGCCACCGACTGCACCACGCCCGCCTCCCCGGTGTCCCGGCCCTCGCCGAACACGAAGCTGCGGTGGCGGTAGACCGGGCGGTACTGGTTGCGCACCATGCCGATGAACAGGTCGGCGTTCGGGAACATCTCCCGGATCGCCGGGGCCGCCTGGGCGTAGGCGGTCGGCGCGTCGTCGCGCCCGAGCGCCTCGACCTGCCGGGTGATCACCGCCCGCGCCTCCGTCCGGGCGCCGTCATCGGCCGCCGCCGGCCCCGCGACGCCGGGGAGCACCAGGAGGGGGAGCAGCAGGAGGGCGAGCCACGCGCGCATCGACGGTCACTCCGATCGGGCGCCTCCCACGAGACCCCTGAGCCGACAGAACATCTAGACGGGCCGGGGCGGTCGGCAAGCACCGCGCGCGCAGGATGTGCAGATATCGCGCGCTGGTTGTGCAAGCCGCTGGAAAGAGAGGCATTTTCCGCCTCATGCCGGCGCACGGGTTTGCTTCTGTGCCCAGGTTTTGCGAGCGTCCGCTCGACCGACTCAAGCCCTGCGGGGCTCGGCCGAGCGAAGGAGAGGGCGATGGTGCAGAGCCAGGTGGACGCCGAGACCGTTCCCGTGCCCCTTCCAGACACCGTGCCCCTTCCCGACACCGTGCCGGCCGGGGACGTCGCCCCGATGAGCGTCGGGGTGTTCATCCCGATCGGCAACAACGGCTGGCTGCTGTCGGAGAACGCCCCGCAATACCGGCCGAGCTTCGCGCTCAACAAGCAGGTCACCCTCAAGGCGGAGGCGCACGGCCTGGATTTCGCCCTGTCGATGATCAAGCTGCGCGGCTTCGGCGGCAAGACCGAGTTCTGGGACCACAACCTCGAGTCGTTCACCCTGATGGCGGGGCTGGCCGCGATCACCACCCGGATCAAGCTGTTCGCCACCGCGGCGACCCTGTGCATGCCGCCGGCGATCACCGCCCGCATGGCCGCGACCATCGATTCGATCTCGGACGGCCGCTTCGGCCTGAACCTCGTCACCGGCTGGCAGAAGCCGGAATACGACCAGATGGGCCTGTGGCCCGGCGAGGCGTATTTCGCGAAGCGTTACGACTACTTGGCAGAGTATGCTCAGGTTCTGCGCGAGCTGTGGGAGACGGGTGCCAGCGACCTCAAGGGCACGTATTTCCAGATGAACGATTGCCGCCTGAGCCCCCGCCCGCAGGCGCCGATGAAGATCATCTGCGCCGGCCAGAGCGGGGCCGGCCTGGATTTCACGGCCCGCTACGCCGACTACAATTTCTGCTTGGGGAAAGGCCTCAACACGCCCACCGCGTTCGCCCCCGTGGTGGAGCGGCTGGCCGAGGCCAGCGCCAGGACCGGGCGGCGCGTGACCGCCTACGCGCTGTTCATGATCATCGCCGACGAGACCGACGCCGCCGCGATGGCGACCTGGGCGCATTACAAGGCCGGCGCCGATACCGAGGCGATCGCCTGGCTCGGCCTCCAGGGCGCGGCCGACACCAAGTCCGGCAGCGACACCAACGTCCGCCAGCTCGCCGACCCGACCTCCGCGGTGAACCTCAACATGGGCACCCTGGTGGGCAGCTACGCCCAGGTGGCCGCGATGCTGGACACGATCATGACGATCGACGGCGTCGAGGGCGTGCTGCTGGTGTTCGACGACTTCCTGAAGGGCCTCGACGCGTTCGGGACCCGGATCCAGCCGCTGATGCGGTCCCGCCGGCACGTGGTGCCGGCACCGCTCCGAGACGTGGCGTGACGAGAGAAGTGGCGTGATGGATTTGCAAGCCGGATTCCACGATCCCCAGGGCCGCCACGGCGGCGTGATCCTGCCGGCCCGGCCCGAGCCGATCGCCTTCGACCCGGCCGCGACCGCGCTTATCGTCGTCGACGTGCAGAACGCCTACGCCAGCCCGGGCGGCTATCTCGACCTCGCGGGCTTCGACGTGTCGGGCACCGGCCCGGTCATCGCCCGGATCGCCCGGGCGGTGGCCGCCGCCCGGGCGGCGGGCATCCGGATCCTGTGGTTCCAGAACGGCTGGGACCCGGACTATGTCGAGGCCGGCGGCCCGGGCTCGCCGAACTGGCACAAGTCCAACGCCCTCAAGACCATGCGGCGGCGGCCCGAGATGAACGCGCAGCTCCTGGCCAAGGGCTCGTGGGACTACGCCCTGGTCGATGCCCTGAAGCCGGAGCCCGGCGACATCGTGCTGGGCAAGCCGCGCTACAGCGGCTTCTACAACACGCCGCTGGACAGCATGCTGCGGGCCCGGGGGGTGAACACGCTGGTCTTCACCGGCATCGCCACCAATGTCTGCGTCGAGTCGACCCTGCGGGACGGCTACCACCGGGAGTATTTTGGAATTGTGCTCGCCGACGCCACCCACCAGGCAGGCCCGCGGAGCCTGCACGAGGGGGCGCTCGCCAACATCGAGACCTTCTTCGGATGGGTCTCGGACGTGGCTTCGTTCGAGACGGCGCTGAGCGCGCAGACACGCGCCGCCGCCGAATAGACCGCCCGCAATCCCCGCACCCGCACCGCGAAAGTCCCGAAACAATGCCGAAGCAGGTCGTCATCCCGCCGGGGTCGGGCAAGCCGCTCGCCCCCTACGTGCCCGGCACCCTGGCCGACGGGGTGCTGTACGTCTCGGGCACGCTGCCGCTCGATGCCGACGCCAACGTCGTCCATGTCGGCGACGCGGGCGCCCAGGCCCGGCACGTGCTGGAAACGATCAAGGGCGTGGTCGAGGCCGCGGGCGGCACGATGGACGACGTGACCTTCAACCACGTCTTCCTCAAGGACTGGGCCGATTACGCGGCGATCAACGCGGTCTACGCGGCGTATTTCCCGGGCGAGAAGCCGGCGCGCTACTGCATCCAGTGCGGCCTGGTGAAACCCGACGCCCTCGTGGAGATCGCCTCGGTGGCCCATATCGGCCGCTGATCAACGACCCCGAAGAAGCTGCGGCGCGAGGCCGGGCAGGGCGGCGGCCAAAAGTCCGGCCGCGCGCAGCACCTCCGCGGCCTCTTGCGGCGAGCGGCGGGCAAGAGCCAGGAGAAGCCGCAGCGGCACCTGCGCGCCAAAACTCGCCAGCGTGAGGGCGAGGGCCGCGACACGGCCGTGATGCTTGTGCGCATACAGGATCTGGCTGCGCAGGACGTAGAACAGCCGGCGGGCCCGCACCTGCCGGGTCGTGCCCTGGCCGACATGGTGGGCGACCGCACCGGCCACGTGCCGCACCGCGAAGCCGGCGGCGCGGGCGCGGGTGCAGAGGTCGGCATCCTCCCAGTAGACGAAGAAGCGGGGGTCGAAGCCGCCGAGCGCCGCGAACAGGTCCCGGCGGATCATCAGGAACGCACCCATCACCTGCCCGACGGCGCGGTCGTCGGCATGGTCCCATTCGACCAGAAAATGCGGCCGCACGAGTCCCAGCCGGTCGAGTGCGAGGGCGCGGCCGAGCAGGCCGAGACCCGTGGGCGCCCGGGCGCAGGAGCGCGCGGTCCGGCCGTCCGGATCGACCAGCCGGGCGCCGACGATCCCGGTGCGCGGGTCGGCCGACAGGGCGTCCAGGGCCACCCGGAGCGCGTCGGGGGCGACCTGCGTGTCCGGGTTGAGGAACAGGATCGCGGGGGCCTCCCCGGCGGCGGCGCCCTGGTCGCAGGCCCGGCCGAAGCCGCGATTCTCGGCGTTGCGGATCAGCCGGAGCGGGCGGGGCAGGGCGGGCAGGTCGTCCGCCGAGCCGTCCCGGGAGGCGTTGTCCACCACGATGACCTGCACGGCGGCGGCCTCCTGGACGGCCGCAAGGCTCGCCAGGCAGGCGCCGAGCAGGGCGCCGCCGTTCCAGTTGACGATCACCACGTCGAGGATCGGGCGCTGTGTCATACGCGATCCCGCGGGGGCCCGAGACGCCCGAGGGCGCCGTCGCGGGCGGCTCCGAGCAGCCGCAGCAGCACGGCGGGCCGCCAGCCCGAATCCGCCCAATACAGCCCGGCCTGGAGCGGCAGGTAGGCGGCCTGCGCGAGCTTCCAGCGCAGGGGCACGTGCGGCAGGCGCCAGGCATAGACCGCGTTGCGCAGGTAGGTCGCCATCCGGAACAGGGGCTGGCGCGGCATCGCGATCCCGAGGCCGCGGATCACCTCGCCGCCGACCCGGTGGGGGATCGCGACGTCCCGGGCGAGGTAGCAGCCCCAGCCCAGGCTCCAGGCGCGAAAGCACCATTCCAGCTCGACGCCGTCGATGAAGAAGTCGGCGCGGAACGGCCCGACCCGGGCGAGGGCGTCGAGGTCGATGAGCGAGCCGGAGGTCGCCAGGAACTGCACCGGAGCGAGGGCGCCGCAGGCTGGAGGGAGGGCGCCGCAGGCCGGCGCGCCGGGGCGGGCCGGGTAG
>NZ_VRVA01000206.1:0-5385 GCF_008039945.1 Methylobacterium sp. WL64 | reverse complement strand
GATTATTTCGCATTTATGATCATTGATTGATAGACGTGTCGTGCACGATATCTGAGAGCGGGATGCTGACCTTTGCGAGGGAGAGGGGTGGGGTCCGGCCACTTGGGAAGGTGGTCTCCCAGCCACCGCCCAACGCTTTGGACAGAGCCACAAAGTCAGTGGAGATCGAAGCCGTCGCCTGGGATAGGTTGGTCTCCGCCTGGAGTACGGTTTGCGACGCCTGAAGTACCGTGGTGAAGATCTCGACGCCCTGCGTATAGCGCGCACGTGACAGGGAGAGTGCCTGGCGGGCATCGGCCACCTGCCGAGCAAGGCGCGCCCGACGCGCCTCGTCGCCGCGTAAGGCGGCGAGGGCGTTGACGACGTCGTGCCAGCCCTGGAGCACCGCCTTTTGGTAGGCGATAGCCGCATCCTGCTGGCGCGCGCGCTGGAGCACGAGGTTCGACTTGAGCCGGCCGCCCTCAAACAGCGGGATCGAGATCGCCGGCCCGATGTTCATGTATTGCAGCGACGAGCCGCGGAAGAGCTTGCCTGGGTCGACCGCGTTCACGGTCGGGCTGCCGGTGAGCGTCACGCTCGGGAAGAATTGCGCCTCGGCGACCCCGATCTCGGCCACCGCCGAATGCAGGTTGGCCTCCGCCCGGCGGATGTCGGGGCGACGCAGGACCAGGCTCGACGGGATGCCGACGGGCACCCGCGGCGGCACTGGCGGGATACCCTTGCCGGCGACGAGCTCCTGCGACAGGGCGAGCGGCGGCTCGCCGAGCAGCAGCGAGATTGCGTTGATCTGCTGGATCTCCTGCAGCTGCAGCTGCGGCAGCTGCGCCTTGATCGCCTCGACCTGCTGTGCGGCGCTTGCTGTATCGAGGCCAGTGACGAGGCCCTTCTGCTGGCGGATCCGCACCACCTCGAGGATCTGTTCGTTGACCCGAATGTTGGCGAGGTCGATCCGGATCAGCTCCTGGGTCCCGCGCAGCTGCACGTAGTCGCGCGCCAGCTCGGCTTGGCTAGAGACTAGCGCATCGCGGCGCTGCTCCGCCGAAGCGTCTGCCTGGGCCTGGGCGGACTCGATCGAGCGCCGAACCTTGCCCCAGAGGTCGAGCTCCCAGGAGGCGTCGAAGCCGAGGGTGTAGCTTTCGAAGCCGTTGGTAAGCGGCGCCGTCGGATCGGCGCCCCCACCCCCGCCCGTCAGGCCGCCCAGCGAGTTGGACAGCAGGCCGATCGTGCCGTTCTTGCTGAACTGCTGCCGATAGGCGTTGCCCTGGCCGTTCAGCGTCGGCAGGCCCGCGGCGGCGGCGGTGTTGAGCTGGGACCGACTTTGAAACAGGCGCGCGGTCGCGGTCTGCACGTCGAGGTTCTGCGCGGCCACGCGCTCCTCGAGCCCGGACAGGATCGGGTCGCGGAAAGCCTGCCACCACGCCACATCCGGCTCCGCCATGCTGGTGCGGGCGAGCAGCCGCCCCGCCTTGCGGACCGGAAGCCCGGTGTCGAGGTAGTCGCTCGAGTCCGCCAGCGACGTGGTGGGCGCGACGAAGTCGGGGCCGACTGTGCAGCCGGCAAGACCAAGCAGGGAAACCGCGAACACCGAGCCGGTGCGTCGTCCGAGGGATCGGCGGAGCGTCATCTCAATGTCCTCCGCCGCCGCCTTGCGCGGTTTTGGCCGATATCAGCAGGCACAACGGCACGACGAGGAACGCCAGGAGCGCCGTGTACTGGTACACGTTACTATAGGCGAGCACTTGGGCCTGCTTGATGTAAGTCTGATAGGTGTGCGCCACGGCCTGCTGGTGCACTAGGGCGGCCGCCCGCCCCAGCGAGCGCAGCGTGTGCTCGCTCTCCTGGATCAGCAGGTTGTAGCCCTGGCGCAGCGGCGTCATGAACGCCGAGAGCTGGGCCTGGTCGGCTTGCGTCCGCTCCGTGACCGCGGCGGTGGAGAGCGAGATCCCGATCGAGCCGAACACGTTGCGGAACATCGAGAAAAGCGCCGACGCATCGCTGCGGTAGCGGTCGGGCAGGGTCAGGTAGGCGACGGTAGAGATCGGCACGAACAGGAAGGCGAGCGCCGCCGTCTGCAACGTGCGCATCAGAACCAACGTCCGGAAGTCGATGTCCGGGGCGATCCAGCTCGAGTAGAACATCGCGCAGCCCATGAAGGCGAACCCGAACATGATGACGTAGCGGGTCTGGACGACCTTCATCGCGATGCCGACGATGGGGATCAGCACGATGACGGCGACGCCCCCCGGGGACAAAATGAAGCCGGAATCGAGGGCGGTGTAGCCCAGCACCTGCTGAGCGAATTGCGGGATCAGCACCGAGCCGGCGTAGAGCAGCGCCCCGACGGCGCCGATGAGCAGGCAGCCGACGGCGAAGTTCCGGTCCTTGAACACGGTGAGGTCGACGACCGGCTCGTCGGCGATCAAGAGCCAGCAGATCGCGCCGAAGATCCCCAGAAAGGCGATGACGGCCATGATGCGGATGAAGGGCGAGCTGAACCAGGCGTTGACCTCGCCGCGGTCAATCATGATCTGCATGCAGCCGATGCCGACGACGATCAGCGCCAGGCCGACGTAGTCGAGGCCGCGGGCGCGCTTCTTCTTCTCGCCGGGCGGGTCCTGAACAAGAAAGGCGTTCACGAACAGGGTGAAGATCCCGACCGGCACGTTGATGAAGAAGATCCAGCGCCAGGTCGAATGCTCGACGAGGTAGCCGCCCAGCGTCGGCCCGAGGACAGGGGCGACCACGGTCGCCACCGCCGTGACCCCAAAGGCGGCCCCACGCCTGGCCGGCGGGAAGGTGTCCAGGATGATCGCCTGCTGGCTCGGCTGCAGGCCGCCGCCGAAGAAGCCCTGCATCAGGCGGAACACGATGATCTGCCCGAGGCTCTGCGACAGTCCGCACAGGAACGAGGCCAGCGTGAACATGCCGATGCAGATCAGGAAGTAGCGCTTGCGGCCGATCGTGTCGGAGAGCCAGCCCGCGATGGTCAGCACGATGCCGTTGGCGACGAGGTAGGCCGTCAGGGTGTAGGTCGCCTCGTCGTTCGAGGCGGCGAGCGAACCCGCAATGTAGGGCAGCGCCACGTTGACGATGGTGGTGTCGAGCACCTCCATGAACGCCGCCAGCGTCACCGCGATGGCGATGAGCCAGGGGTTGTGAGCGGGCTTCCAGCTGTCCGAGGCGCCGCTCACTTCAGCATCACCGTCGGCACGACGCTGACGCCGAGCGGCAAGGGTTCCTCCTTCCGCAGCCCGGAATCGATGACGATCTTCACCGGCACCCGCTGGACGATCTTGATGAAGTTGCCGGTGGCGTTCTCGGCCGGGAAGGCGGAGAACTTCGAGCCCGACCCGCGCTGGATCGACTCGACGTGCCCCTGGAGATCGAGGTCGGGATAGGCGTCGATGGCGATCTTCACTTGCTGTCCGGGGCGCATGCCGTTGAGCTCGGTTTCCTTGTAGTTGGCCGTCACCCAGACGTTGGTGGTGACCAGCGACATCACCTGCTGCCCGGCGGTGAGGTAGTCGCCGGCGTTGACGTTGCGCTTCGTCACCCAGCCATCCTGCGGCGCGCGGACCACGGTCCACTCGATGTTCAGGTTGGCCTGATCGACCTGCGCCTTGGCCTGCTCGGCTTGGCCCTTGAGTTGGTCGACCTGCTGCTCGGACTGGCCGACGTTCTGCTGCACCGGCATCGCCTGGACGAGACGCGCCTGGGCCTGCTCGACCTGCGCCTTCGCCTGCTGGTAATTGGAGGCCGTGGTGTCCACATCCTGCTGCGTCGTCGCCAGCTTGGGCAAGCTCTTCTGTCGGTCGTAGTTGGCCTGCTGCAGGGCGAGGCTGGCCTTGGCCGAATCGAGGTTCGCCTGAGCGAGCTGGAGCGCTGCCGGAAAGTTCTTCTTGGCGATCTCGACGCCCAGCCGCTGGTTAGCGATCTGCGCGTTGTTTGCGTCCAGTTGACCCTGGGCCTGGTCGCGGCTGAAGGCGAACTGCCTCGGGTCGATGCGAAAGAGCGGGTCGCCCTTGTGCACGAACTGGTTGTCAACGACCTCGAGGGCGATCACCTGTCCAGCGACCTGCGGCGCCACGTTGACGATGTTGCCGTCGGTGAAGGCGTCGTCGGTGCTGATCTTTCCGCGGGTCGAGAGCCAGTAGTACAGGCCGCCTCCAGCCAGCAGCAGCAGGACTACGACGGCGATGCCGATCACCAGGGGCCGGCGTTTCTTCCGCGCGCGCTGCTCGTCCTGGCCGTCGTCCTTCTCCGCGTCGGAGCTTTCCCGATCATCCCTGACCTGCGCCCCGTCGCGACCGCGTGCTGCGTCTGATCGGCGGTCCCGGGGGCCAGGCTGGTCGCGACTGCGACGGTTGCCGCGGCCATCGGGGTCTTCATCATCCCTGCTTTGGCGCGGCCGATCCTCGTCCAGAGGCGCATCGCTTCGGGACGAACGGCGCCTATCGTCAGAGTTCCGCTCGTAGGGAGCTTGATACCGAGGGTCGTCACAATAATCCGACCCGACGTCGAGTACGTCACGCCGCGAACGTCTTTGCGATCCGGGTGCATCGTCGACAAAGTCTGCGGGCATGGCCGTACCCTTTCCCGCAGCGTGGCATTCGGCGAGGCGGCATGGACGACATCGTCCTGGGCTCGTAGAAATATCCGAACCGAACGTTCCGTTTCTAAACTGGAAACAAGTGGCGATGTCAACCGAAACGAGTGGTTCGGCTAAGGGCTCCCGGGTTCGTGTACCGCGCGGATTGCGGCGGCGCGAAGAGATCGCAGCCGTCGCCGAGCGCGTTTTCCTCAAGAACGGGTTCTCCGACACCACGATGAAGATGGTGGCGGTGGAGGCCGGTGCCTCGACAGAGACGCTTTATCGCCACTTCGGTGCGAAGGACGATCTGTTCATCCAGGTCGTGAATAATCGCACGCAGGAACTCCGGCACCGGATCGACACCGACCTGGAAAGTACGAAACGGCTTCCGGATGTCCTCAGGGCCGTCGGCATGAACCTCTACACGGCGATGATCATGCCAGAGATGTCCGCTCTAGCCCGTATCATCGTCGCCGAAGTCCAGCGAAATCCCGCCCTCGGTGAGTCGTTCTACGCTATGGCACCTGGCCGCACACTGCACAAACTGACTGCCTATCTGAACGAAGCCAAAGAACGTAATGAATTCAGAGGAGAAGATCCGGAAGTTGCTGCGAATATGTTTATCGGTCTGATTATCGGAAAGGTCGTGCCGCTGCGCCTATTTATCCCTCATCAGGACGAATTCAGTCGCGCTCACATGGAAACTCATGTGAGTGAGGCCGTTCGCATTTTCCTGAATGTATATTACGCAGCAGCTTGATAGTGGTAGGGTGTTTATTTGACCGCAACAAGGA
>NZ_VRVA01000205.1:0-5668 GCF_008039945.1 Methylobacterium sp. WL64 | reverse complement strand
CGAGGGCGAGGCCGACATCCGCACCGTCGTCGATACCGCGCGCCTCGCAGGCCGCAGTCCCTTCGGCACCATTCTCAAGACCATCGGCGCCTGAAACCAGCCATCAATGGCGTGGGTAATTACTCTCCTCCGGCGACGCCAACGCTCAGGCCCTAGTTGTGGGTCTCGTCAATACGCTCAAGGTGGCCATTGTAGCCATCGTCCTCAGCACGATCGTCGGGACGTTGGTTGGGGTCGGTCGTCTCTCGACGAACTGGCTAGTCCGGCAACTCTCATTCGGTCTCGTCGAGGTCGTTCGGAACACGCCGCTCCTCATCCAGATCGTGTTCTGGTATTTTGCGGTGGTCCTGCAGTTCCCGCCAGCGAGTACCGCCGCGAACATGTTCGGCCTCGTGATTGCCAGCCAGTCGGGTGTCTTCCTGCCCTTCGTGGCGGTCTCCGAGACGACGACGGGCGTCGCCTCGGCGGCCCTGGCTGCGGGCATCGCCGCGCTTCTCGTCGTACTCTCAGGTGGCCTCTTCGACACGGGCCGGATCGTCAAGCGAGGCGCCCTGGCCCTCGCCGCGGTCCTGCTGGCGGTCTCGATCGTAGCCGGCTTCCCGCTAATTCCGAACCTGCCGGTGGTGACGCGGTTCGGCGCGAGGGGGGGCTGCCTCTCTCGCCGGAACTGACGGCGCTGCTGCTCGCCATCGTGGTTAACAGTTCGGCCTACGTGGCGGAGATCGTGCGAGGCGCCATCGATGCGCTACCGAAGGGGCAATGGGAGGCTGCCGCCGCCCTTGGCCTGTCCCGCTCAAGCACGCTTCAAGAGATCGTTCTGCCGCAAGTATTCCGTGTCGTGCTGCCCTCGCTTGGGAACCGCTACATCAGCCTCATGAAGGATACATCCCTCGGAATCGCTATCGGATATCCAGATCTGTTTAACGTCTACGGTACCGTTTCCAATCAGACCGGGCGCAATCTCGAAGGTGTCCTGATCGTGATGGTGACGTACCTGGTCCTGAGCTGGCTGATTAGTTCTGTCGTGAATCTCCTGAATCGCCGGATCACCGGAGGGACCACCCGATGAACGCCATGCCGCTCCGCTGGCTTCACCGCAACCTGTTCGGGAAGCCGGCCGACGCCGCTCTGACGCTGGTGATCGTGCCATTCTGCGCCTGGGTGCTGATTGTAATCCTGCGCTGGGCACTCGTCACGGCCGATTGGCACATTCTCGCCGATAGCGCCCGCGTCCTGCTGATCGGCATCTACCCAGTGGAAGAAATCTGGCGCGCATGGTTCTGTGGGTTCGTCCTAGCGGGCATCGCGGGCGGCAGCCTCGGGATCCTCCTTCCTGCTGCGGTTCCACTCCTCGCCGGGCTTGCAGGAGCCGGGCTGATCGGCGGCCTGGCGCTACTTGCCGCAGGCGCGGCCGACGGTCTGCTCGCGGTCGGATGCCTTTGGACGGCTCTCGCGGCTTGGGCGTTGCTGGCGCGCTCTTTCACGCTGTGTCGCTTTGCCGGCCCGGTGTTCCTTCTCGCCTTCGGGGCGATGTTCCTCGTGCTCGCTGGTCCCGGGCTGGAGCGCTGGGGCGGCCTGCTCCTGAGCGTTATCCTCACTATCGCGACGTCCTGCCTCGTACTCCCCCTCGGCATCCTCCTGGCGCTCGGCCGGCAAAGCCGGATCGGCAGCGTCCGCGTCCTGTGCACCGCCTATATCGAGGTAATGCGCTCGATCCCACTCATCCTGGTCGTGTACTGGATCTGGATCATCGTGCCCCTGCTCTTGCCGGGCCTGCCTGTTCCCGCCCTCCTGCGCGGCATGGCCGGCTACGCCATCTTCTTCTCAGCCTACGTCGCCGAATACGTCCGCAGTGGCCTACAGGCCCTTTCGAAGGGACAGGTCGAGGCAGCCCAGTCCCTGGGGATGGGAACGTGGTCCACCAATCTGGACATCGTTCTGCCCCAGGCATTGCGCGTCACGCTCCCCGCCCTGGTCGGCCAAATCCTGGACATCTTCAACGGCGCAACTCTAGTATTCATTATTGGACTGACCGATTTTTTACGGTCTGGTCAGATGATTCTTGCAAATCCGCAGAATAGTTCAAGGGTTTATGAAATATATTTAACAATGTTTGCCGTGTATTTTGTGATCGGATCGGCCATCACCTACGCCTCACGTAAGCTCGAGGCGCATCTCGGGAGGGGAACGCGATGAAGATCCAGCATCAGGTAAATACGGCCGGATCCACCCGACCGATTGTCAGCTTCTCGCGCTTCAACAAGTATTACGGCACCTATCACGTCCCCAAGGATATCGATCTCGACGTTTCACGTGGCGAGGTGATGGTCGTCATCGGTGCGAGCGGTTCCGGGAAGTCGACCCTGATCCGCTGCGTGAACGGGCTTGAGACCTACCAAGCCGGTGAGTTGCATGTGGACGGCTACGACATGCCCAACGCCGCGGATCGAGAACTTGGCGGTGACCGAGAACTCGCGAGCATCCGCCGGGGCGTCGGCATGGTCTTTCAGCAGTTCAATCTGTTTCCGCACAAGAGTGTTCTCGATAATGTCACGATTGCACCGATGCGGGTACGCAAACGGAAGAGGGTTGAGGCGGAGGCCGTCGGCCAAAAGCTCCTTGAACGTGTCGGTTTGCGCGATCACGCCCACAAGTTCCCCGGGCAACTCTCTGGCGGGCAACAGCAACGCGTCGCAATCGCCCGGGCGCTGGCGATGGAGCCGCACCTGATGCTGTTCGATGAGCCAACATCGGCCCTCGACCCGGAGATGGTCGGCGAGGTGCTCGACGTCATGCGCGAGTTGGCGGTCGAGGGGATGACCATGATGATCGTGACGCATGAGATGGGCTTCGCGCGCGAGGTCGCGGATCGGGTTGTCTACATTGATCGCGGCCACATCCTGGAAGTCGGAACGCCGACACAGATCTTCGATGATCCGCAGCAGGAGCGGACTCAAACCTTTCTCTCTCGTGTTTTGCGGCATTAAAGTCGGCTCTTCGATACTACGCGCTCGCTTACGCCGAGCCGGTATCCACCTCGGCGGCGGCGCGCGCTCTAGAACGCTTTTCGTCCTCGACAAAACCGCATTGAGCCAGGCCGGCCACCTCGCCGAAGATCGACCGAAAACCGATTCAACGTTCAGATTTGCCAATGTATTACCTTAAAACAATTCATTTGTGTTAATCGAAGATTACTCTTACGCCTTCATCCTAGAGGGCTTTACCAAGAAATTTAGTCGGCGATACCTAAGCCGATAACCGTCGCCGCACGACGAAAGTGCTGCTTCCGGAATCATTCCGAAAACTCGGATCCGAAGAGCCAACAGCAGACCAACTGTTTGATGATACTCACTCATGTCTACGCTTCACGTCGGTTACTTCAATCTTGGTCTCGATGCCGATCCCCCGTTGGCACGGGCCATCCGAGGCGAACTTGTGCGCCAGCAGGACGGGATCGAGCTGATCGCTTCAGAGAACATTGTCTCGAAGCTCGTCCTGGAGGCCCAGGGCTCGGTCATGACCAACAAGACGGTCGAGGGCTTCGCCTATGCACGGTACTACGGTGGCGCGGAATACGCTGATGCCATTGAGGCGCTTGCGATTGAGCGGGCGAAGACGCTGTTTGGATGCAGCTTCGCCAACGTCCAGGCTCATTCGGGGTCGAACGCCAACAATGGGGTGTTCCTGGGCTTGTTGAAGCCGGGCGAGACCATCCTCTCGATGAAGACCGCGGCCGGGGGGCATATCAGCCATGGCCACCCGGCTACCTTAACCGGGCGCGACTACGACATCGTCCACTACGGCGTCAGCAGGGAAACCGAGAAGGTCGATCTTGAGGAAGTCCGTAACCTCGCGCGGAAGCATCGCCCCAAGATCATCGTCGCCGGCGGCTCGGCTTATGCTTGGACCCTCGATTTCGAGGGTTTCCGTGCCATCGCCGACGAGGTCGGCGCCTATCTGATGGTCGACATGGCCCATTTCGCGGGCTTGGTCGCGGCGGGATGCTATCCCAACCCCTTCCCCCACGCGCATGTCGTGACCTCGACCACAAACAAGTCTCTGCGCGGCGCTCGCGGCGCCATGGCCCTCTGGAATGACGCGGTCCTCAGCGACCGCATCAACTACGGCATCTTCCCGGGCGTGCAGGGCGCGGTGATGCTGCACATCGTCGCCGCCAAGGCAGCCTGCTTCGGTGAGGCCATGCGGCCGGAATTCAAGGCCTACAACCGAGCGGCCCTCGAGAATGCCCTCGCCCTGGCCGGCAGGCTCGCCGAGCACGGGATGCGCCTTGTCTCCGGCGGCACGAACACGAGCCTGATGCTTGTCGATCTCGTGAACCAGGGAATCACGGGCGACATCGCCGCTACGGCCCTCGAGGCGGTGGGTATCGCCGTGAATAAGAACCAGATTCCCTTCGACACCCGCCCACCGGAGGCACCGTCGGGGCTGCGCCTCTCGAGCAGCGCGGGCACGACCCGCGGGTTCGGACGCGATGAGTTCCGGCAGATCGGCGACTGGATCGTGCGGGCGATCGAGGCCCGGGGGGATGCGGCTGCGCTCGCGGCGATCCACGAGGACGTACGCACGCTCTGCCGGCGCTTTCCGATCTACGACGCGGCGTGAGCCGCGGGCCACGTTCCTGCACCGCGCGCCTGCGCTGGCGCGAGTTTCACCGTCGTGAAAGCCGTCCCAGCGCGAGAATGCGCGCACCTGAAGAGCTGAGAGCTGCCGACCTGAAGCGATCGGGCCGCCGGTTCCAAGCCGGCCTCGTGATTCATCTGGAGATGCCCCCTTGACCCGGCACGACGCATCCGTCCTCGGACGTCCACTCGGCGCGTGGCTCACCGCCTACCCCCTCATTCGGGACCTAATGGATGGCAGGGAGATCACGTGGTTCAATCCGGGGATCGCGCCCGCAGCGGTTGGTCTCGGCGATGTCGGCTTGACGATGATGGATGTCGAGGATGCGCAAGCGAGGCTGACGCGGTTCGCCCCGCTGCTAGTCCGATTCTTCCCAGAACTCGCAGCGACTGGCGGAATCATCGAGTCGGACCTCGTCGACGTACCGGACTTCGCGCGGGGGCTCCAGCAGCGCTACGGCTACGCGACGGCCGGGCGTCTTCTCCTGCAGAAGGATAGCCATCTGCCGGTCTCTGGTTCGATCAAGGCGCGTGGCGGTATCTACGAAGTGCTCAAGCGGGCTGAAGCCCTCGCGCTCAGGGCTGGATTGATCATGCCCCAGGATGATTACACGAAATTGGCCGAGGCGCCGGCCTTCTTCTCCGATTACAAAATTGCAGTTGGCTCGACCGGCAATCTGGGCCTGTCGATCGGCCTCATGAGCGCGCGGATCGGGTTCCGGACGACGGTCCACATGTCGGCGGATGCGCGGCAGTGGAAGAAAGATCGTCTGCGCGCTTCAGGTGTGACGGTCGTCGAGCATACCGGCGATTACGGCGCCGCCGTTGCCCGGGGCCGCGCCGAGGCAGAGGCCGACCCGAACTGTCATTTCGTCGATGACGAGCATTCGAAGGACCTCTTCCTAGCATTACAGTTGCGTTTTTTGGCTTTTCCGTCGTCGGCGTGTTTTGCTGGGCTTACGGCGGTGACGCCCTTTGGCGTCTGACGCTCGGCGTTTGAGATGGGCGTTTCGGGCGGCCGCCTGATG
>NZ_VRVA01000204.1:0-5725 GCF_008039945.1 Methylobacterium sp. WL64 | reverse complement strand
CCCCGAGCACGGCGTTGACCAGGCCGGAGATGCCGGAGCGGATCGGGCCGGCGGCCGCCCGGGCCGCCGCGCCGGCGAGCTTGCTGCCGATCGTGCCGAGCACGCCGTCGAGGCTGCGCCCCGAGGCGGCCCCGCGGGTGAGCGCCGAATCCAGGCTGCGCCCGAAATTCTTGGCGAGCTGGTCCAAGGTCTCGAGTTGCTTGATCCGGGCGGCATCCTGCGGATCGGGATCGGCGTCGCTCATCGGGCGGCCCTCCTGGTTGGTCGGGGTCAGCGTGGTGCCAACACCCGGGATCCCAAAGGGCTCAGCCCTTTGGCCGGGTCAGGGGTGGAGCCCCGGCTCCGTTCACGGGCCCGGATCCGGATAGGCGGCGAGCAGGCGCTCGAACCCGTCGCGGCTCAGAGGCTCCGGGCCGCGGCGGCGGCCGAGCGCGGCGGCGAACTCGCGGGGCGTGGCCGCCCAGAAGGCGGCGGGATTCCAGCCGAGCGCTCCGAGGCCGAGGGTGAGGGCGTCGTCCCAGGGAAAGGCCGTGGCTCGAGCCGGCGCCGACGCATAACCGTCGGGCGCCGGCCCTACCGAGGGTTTGCGGGGCCCGGCGCCTCCCCGAACGCGGCGGCGAGCACTTCGCCCAGGGCGGTGGAGACCGCTTCCAGCCCGCCGGCGAGCGGCAGGCGCGCCACCGCGTCGTCGTCGAGGGCGTGGCCGCCGCCGCGCAGGGCCGCCCCCAGCAGGGCGATGAGGTCCAGGGCCGAGACCCGGCCGCCATCGAAGCGTTCGGCCAGGCCGACGAGGTCGCCGGCCTTGAGCGCGCCCTCCAGTTCGGCCAGCGCGCCGAGGGTCAGGCACAGGGTGTAGCGATGGCCGGCGAGCTGGAGCGGCACCTCGCCGCGGATCCGGTTGGCCATGGCTCAAGCCGCCGTGAAGGCGAGCACGCCCGCCGAGTCGAGGCTGATGTCGAAGGTGACCTCGCCGGCATGGTCGCCTCGGTATTCGAGGCTCGCGATCTGGAACGGGCCCTCCAGGGTCCCGAAGGCCGGCACGACCACCTGGAAGGTCTCGATCGCGCCCTCGAAGAAGATCAGCCGCAGGCGCAGGTCCGAGGCCTGATCGCGGAACACCCCGGCGCCGGCGATCGCGGCCCGGCGTACGCCGGCACCGGCCAGCAGCTCCCGCCAGCGGCCGGTGGAGTCCGCGTTGGTGACGTCCACGGTCTCCGCGTTGAGGGTGATCTGCCGGGTGCGCAGGCCCGCCACCGCCAGAAAGCCGCCCGCGCCGTCGCCGGCCCGGAGCAGCAAATCCTTGCCCTTCTGTGCGCCCATCGGTTCCCTCCTGCCTCATCGCAATCGAACGTGCCGTGCGTGTCAGGCACCGCGCCCACCTCAAAGGGTCTCGGTGACGGCCTCGATCGTCAGGGTGGCGCGGGCCTCGCCGGTGCGGGCGTCGCGGCTCGCCCTGATCGCCCGGACCCGCAGGGTGACGAGGCGGCAGCCCTGGAGCGGCAGGGCGGCGTCGGTGAGGAGCGCGGCCATGCGGGCGGCCGCGTCCAGCGCGGTGCGGACCGAGCCGGGCTTGGCGATCACCGCGATGGCGTGGCTGTGGCGGCGGCGCTCGGCGCCGTCGACGGAATCGTCCACGCTCTCGGTGTCGCCGAACAGGGCGTAGACCGGCACCGAACCCCGGGGCGGCTCGTCGTGGAGCCGGACTTTTCCGCCGAGCAGGGCGGCCAGCGCGGCGTCGCCGGAGAAGCGGGCGATCAGGCCGGCGCGCAGGGCCAGGAGCGGGCTGGGGTCGCTCACGACGCGCTCTCCCGAACCAGCTCCTCGACGTGGCAGACGAGGTCGCGGCCCCGCGCGTCCGGCTCGCCGACGGCGCGGATCGCGAAGCGGCGGGGGCCGGCGGCGAGCCGCATGGTCGGGTCGAGGGCGACCCCGGCGCGCAGGGTGACCCGGTAGGTGGGACGCGTGTCGGTCCGGCCGCCCTCCGGGCGGTCGGCCAGCCCGGACGGGGTGATCGCGCCCCACAGGACCGGGCCGGCCACGAAGCGGCGCAGCACGCCCCCGAACCCGTCGGGCTGCTCCAGGGGCCGTTCGAGCACGAAGCGGCGGCGCCGGGCGCCGAGCGCAGGGTGGTGCGGATTGGGCGCCATCGGGGCTGCTCCGGTCGGTCGCATGCGGGCGGGGCGGCGGATCACAGGCGCATCCGCCGGAACGGCGCGGCGAGGTCGGCGGCATCGGTGCGGGCGGCATCCGGCTCGTCGCCGCGGTGCTCGTAGCGGGCGGCGGCCAGCCGCAGGATCGCGAGCCGCAGGGGCGCCGGCAGCGGCGGGCCGTCGCCCCCGAACCCGGCCGCGACCTCGATCAGGATCGTCCGGCCGGCCGGGTCCGGAACGTTTGCGTCGATCAGCAGGCCCGGCGCCTCGACCGGCTCCGGCCCGAGGCGGACCAGGCCGGCGGCGAGTTCGGTGACGCCCTTCGCGTCCGCGAAGCCGGCGCGGACGAGCGCCACGAGCGGGCTCAGCGGCACGGCCAGCCGGCCGTTGGCGGGCCAGGCATCGAGGGCGATCCGGTAGCGGCCCGGGACCAGGATGCGGCGGGCCTCGATCTCCAGGCTGGCCCGGACCGCGGTGATCAGGGCCTGGAGCAGCCCGTCCTCGGTGCCGCCGTCGTCGGAGTCGAGGCGCAGGTAGGCCCGCAGCTCGGCGACGGTCACCGGCTCGACCACGGCCCCGTCGGCGCGTATCGGGATCATCGCGTTGCCCCCTCGCTGGATGTTTCGAATGCCGTCCCCGAAGCGCCGCCGGGCGGCCCTCACCGTCCCGGCCACCGTCCTGGCTGCGGCCCTGTCGCTGGCGGCCGGCCCGGCCCACGCGATCGTCGGCGGCGCCGAGGCGCAGGCCGGCGGAGCCGTGATGGTCCTGTCGTCGAAGGGCGGCGTCTGCACCGGCGTGGTGCTCGCCCCCGATACGGTGCTGACCGCCGCCCATTGCGCCGCCGCCGGGCAGGAGCACCGGATCCATTTTCGCGACGAGGCCGGGGCGCCGGTCCTCGTCGAGGTGGCGGGCCGGGCGATCCATCCGGGCTACGATGCCGGCGGAGCCTCGGGCCGCCGGCGGTCCATCGACCTCGCGCTCCTGCGCACCGCGACGCCGCTGCCGGCGCGCTTCGCCCCGGTGACCCTGGGCGCCGCGCTACCCCGGGCCGGCGAACGCCTGACCCTGTCGGGCTACGGCGCCGCCAGGGCCGGCGACCCGCGCTCGACCGGAACCTACCGCAGCGTCGGCTTGCCGGTGATCGAGCCGCACGGGCCGAGCCGCATCCTGGTCTGGCTGAAGGGTGCGGCCGGTGGGGGCTGCCAGGGCGATTCCGGCGGCCCGATCACCGCGCCGGACGGGTCCGTGCTGGCGCTGGCCGCCTGGGTCGGCGGGACCTGCGGCGGCCTCACCCAAGGCATTTTGGTGGGACCGCAGCGCGGCTGGATCGACCGGGTGCTGGCGGGATGGGGCCGCAGCGCGCAGTGGGGCGGCTGACGGGCCGCCCGTGGTGGGCAATCGCGCGGCGGGGTTGCGGTTCGCTGCCCGTGTGCGTGCGAGACGACGGCTGAGAACCCCAGATCGTCGGTCCGGGGCGCCGCGGGCGAGCCCGGAACCCACAGGCGGGGACCGCAAGACCTCGCTGAACCCGCGCTTCTCGGTTCCGGCCTCCGCTGCGCGGCCCCGGACTGACGGGGTTGGGGGTGAGCCGACAGATCCACCGCCGACCGGCCACGCGATCGAAGCTCAACAGTGGCCGATCAAAGTGTTCACCCATCTCATTGACTGCCGATCCGGAACCGCAGCTTGGCCGGTTCATTGCCTTGCTCTAGGCTCCCTCGGCGCCGCGCCTCTGGCCGCGGCGTCCCACCTTGCGCCGCGAGCGCCCCCGGAGTGCCCGATGTTCCGTCGCCCGATGCGCAAGGCCGGCCCCCGTGAGCGTCTGTTCGGCCTGGGGCTCGGCAGCGCCCTGCTGGGCGCCGTGGCCGGATTGATGCCGGCGCCCGCATCCGCGGTGATCAACGGCACCACCACCCGCGACCCCAACGGCGCCCGGACCTTCGCGGTGCGGATCGAGAGCACCGAGGGCGAGATCTGCTCGGGCACGCTGATCGCCCAGGACCTCGTGCTCACCGCCGCCCACTGCGTGATGCGCCCGGCCGGCTACACCGTCATCAGCGTGGACCGCGGCTTCCGCCAGCAGCGCACCCCGGTGATCGCCGCGACCATGCATCCGGACTTCGTGCCCGGCACGACCCCGGAGGACCAGCCGGGCGTCGACCTCGCCCTGCTCAAGCTCGAGGCGCCGCTCGGCGCCGACTACGTGCCCCTGGATCCGCGCGGGGCCGCCACGATCGACACCGGCGCGCCGGTCGACATCGCCGGCTTCGGCGTCGTGGCCGAGAACCGGCGCGACTCGGCGCGGATCCTGCGGCTGGCGCACCTCGTGTCGATCGGCTCGCTGCAGGTCGCCAACCGGGTGACCGTGGTGACCGACCGGCGGCGGATGGCCGAGACCTCGGGCGCCGGGGCGTGCCTGGGCGATTCCGGCGGCCCGATCCTGGTCGGCGGCCCCGGCGGCTACCGGATCGTCGGCGTGGTCAGCTGGTCGAGCGGCGCCCTGCAGCAGGGTGCGCGCCGGACCGCCTGCGGCGGCTTCACCGCGGTGACGCCGGTGGCGGAGCATACCGGCTGGATCGCCACCCGGTCGGCCGAACTGTCGCGGATCCCGGTCGGCGAGGCCCTGCCCCGCGGCAACCGCTCCGACTGGATGGCCAAGCCCGGCCGGCGCCGCTGAGCCTCGTCCCCGGGCCCGTCATCGGCCGTCGGGATGAGACAGCGCGCCCGGACGTGTCGGCGCCGCTCGGAACACCGGGCGCGCCGTCGCGTTTGTGCAACGCAATCGCGTTCGATGAGGACCCGCGGCCGTATCGGCATCTGCGCGGAGGCCCGCACGCAAAGTCACGGAGCAGATTTGATGGCTGAGACCGGCAAAGGCGACACCGTTCGCTCGCACAAGACCCGTAACAACACCGATTCGAACGCCAAGCAGGTCTCGGTCGAGGCGCTGAACGCCCGGCTGGCGGACGGCATCGACCTCGCCCTGGCGATCAAGCAGGCGCACTGGAATCTCAAGGGCCCGCAGTTCATCGGTATCCACGAGATGCTGGATGGCTTCCGTACCGAGCTCGACGACTTCAACGACAAGGTCGCGGAGCGCGCGGTGCAGCTCGGCGCCACGGCGTTCGGCTCGACCCAGGCGGTCGCCGAGAAGACCAAGCTGCCGGCCTACCCGACCGGGATCTACGCCATCGCCGACCACGTGGCCGCGCTGATCGACAGCTATGCCGCCTACGCCAACGCGGTGCGCGATAACATCGACGAGACCGACGAGGCCGGCGATGACGGCACGTCCGACCTGTTCACCGAGATCTCGCGGGCGGTCGACAAGCACCTCTGGTTCCTCGAGGCCCACGTCCAGGAGCCGACCGGCACCCTGCGCGACGGCAACCCGGGGCGGTAAGCGCTTCGGTCGAGAGCCAAGCGGATTCGGTAATGGCACGCTCCTTCCCTCCCCCCTCTGCGGGGGAGGGTGGGCCGGCCGTTTGGCCGGGTCGGGAGAGGGGCGGCGTGACGGTGCAGGAGTTCGCGCCCGTCGCGCCCTTTCCGGAGGCGTCGCTCCCCTCTCCCGCCCC
>NZ_VRVA01000203.1:0-5792 GCF_008039945.1 Methylobacterium sp. WL64 | reverse complement strand
GAAGACCCAGACGATCGGCGACATCATCGAGACGGTCAACGACATCTCGGAGCGCACGCACCTGCTGGCGCTGA
Source organism: Methylobacterium sp. WL64 (assembly GCF_008039945.1). Taxonomy (NCBI): domain Bacteria; kingdom Pseudomonadati; phylum Pseudomonadota; class Alphaproteobacteria; order Hyphomicrobiales; family Methylobacteriaceae; genus Methylobacterium; species Methylobacterium sp. WL64. The sequence continues at coordinate 5,718 of NZ_VRVA01000203.1, read as the reverse complement.
ACGCTGCGATCGAGGCGGCGGCGGCCGGCGAGAGCGGGCGCAGCTTCGCCGTGATGGCCTCCGAGATGAAGCTGCTGGCCGACCAGGCCAAGGCGGCCACCGGTCAGGTCCGAGGGATCCTGGGCGAGATCCACCGGGGCATCAACACGTCGGTGATGCTCACCGAGGAGGCGGTCAAGCGCGCGGCGGCCGGCAAGACGCGCTCGGACACGACCCAGCGGACGATCGAGGAGATCACCGCCAAGGTTGAGGAGGGCGCGCAAGTCTTCCAGCAGATCGTGACCTCGACCAATCAGCAGCAGCTCGGGATCGAGCAGGTGATGCAGGCCCTGCACGGCATCCGGCAAGCGAGCCAGCAGACGGCGGCAGGCACCCGTCAAGTCGAAACCGCCTCGGCCAATATCACCCAGTTGGCCCAATCCCTCATGGCGCTGGCCGAACGATACCGGCACTAACCGCTCGATTGTGCAGTTTCCGCCATGAGGAGCTGCGCCCGAGCGATGAACAGGTCGATCTGCACGACGCCGTGATTGATCGCTACGACGAGGCCCGCGTTCGCGGTATCGATTTGGACGTCGCCAGCTGGCTCCCGTGCGCGGAGATCCGCGAACAATGCCGTCATCTGATCCCGATGTCCTCTCAAGTTGATCAGGATCACCTGGGTCCTCGCTGCTTGCAGGCTCGCCGCCTGACCTCGGGCAAGCAACTCTACCGCGGTGACATCTACGCGCGCGAGGGCGGAGTTCTCCTCACTTCGCGGACGCAGCGGGATGATCGTTTCGGTCACGATTTTAGCCTGCCCAGCTTCGAGCATTGTAGGTGTGACGCAAGCCCATTGCCTTGATACGAACGGTCCATGGTCAATGACAGACTCCATCAACAGGGCTTGATCCTTAGCTGTGCCTGAAAGTGTGTTCGTCATATCGACCGGTCGCAGACTCTCACCGCATGGCTCGGCCCGCGCTACGACCCGCGAGAATTCTCGTCCGGCCTGATCGGTCGAGGTCGCCAGCCGCTTGTCGGCAGCCCTTCTTCGGTTCCGTGTCCACAACCTGCCTCTGTGGATCCCCTATATCCGTGGGGCGCATGCTTTTGCACCCTATGCTGCCGAGCAGCGCCGGGGCCGCGGACCGCCCTCCCCGCCTGAGCCACTGTAGCCACTCTCGACTGATGATCCGGACCACGTTCGACTCGTTCTTTCGCCCCTGGTGACGGCGCTCCTGGATGGTTAGAAGCCCATCGCCCTCGGCCAATCGGATCGCGGCTTGAGCAAGTCGTCGGCAGACACCTGCCCGAGCCGCGATGGCGTCGATGCACAGCCCGCAGGCTCCGCCCCGGGCCATCTCGTCTCCGACGATCCTCAAGACCGCGAGTTGCCCGGTGGTGAACCGGCTGGCGAGTGCGGGCGGCATCGGTCCCGAGCAGGCCAGACGGCGGCGACGCTCAATGGCTATGGATCGCTCAGGAGCCCGCTGGAGGCGCTTGGCCGGAAACAGTGTCACATGGCCGAGCGGAATGCCGACTGGCGCCACGGCCTCCCGTATCGCATTCCTGCGGGCATGCAGCGTCTCGGCCAAGCCTTGGGCTTCGGCGTCGGCGACGGTCTCGGTGGCGTGGGCCTGCCAGATCTTGCGCGACAGGTCGTCGAGTTGCGCCAGCGTACGCGCGCCCTCGATCGCCGACCGCATGGTGGCGTGAAACATCGAACCCGGTCCCTCACGGGCCGCGGCTAGGGTCCAGGCAAAGCCTTCCCGTTGACGGAAACAGGTTCCGTCTTGACACCCCGGGGGGTCTCATGGCTTGTGGGGAACTGTCGAGCGGCCCCACCAGGCCCCAGGTTTTTCAGCAGCCTCTTCCTTGCCGGGAAGGGGCTGTTGGCTTTTCAGGGTCTATCTCGCGGCTATGGTCTCCTGAATTGCCGGCTCTCGACTCGCCGAGGCGGGCCCGGCCGGAACGGTCCATGTCGACCGGCGGGCACGGTTAAGTCAACGTTGGGACCCGAGTCGGCGGCTGGCGCATTCCCGGTGGTGCACACAGGGCTCCATTGAGCATGATCGCGCCAACCCCATCGGATATCGGTCGCACGGTCGCATACCGTGACAACCCGAACACGAACCCCGAGCGAGGTATCGTGACGTCCTTCGACAGGTTCTTCGTGTTCGTCCGCTATGGCGCCGACCTCCACAGCCGGGCGACCAAGGCCAGTCACCTCGAATGGGCTGGCTCCGCCTTATCAAACCGCTCGCGTGGCTGATCGGAAAACGAATTAAGGTTCTGGGCCTGCCACCGCGGGCGGCCAACGGTGCGCGATTAAGCCCACGTTCGCTTGAAGCGTTTATTCCGTGATCAGGCCGTTAGCATGGCTTGGAACGGACAGGCGGTGTCGATGGAACGGTCAGCTCATCTCTCGGACGTTCCGTCATCGGGAGAGGACGGGCCGGACGCGGTGGTCATAGCTGCAGAAGAAGCAGTCCTTGAGCCACTGGCCGACTTCCCCCGCATCGACCTACGCACAGGCGTAGAGCCATGGGACAAGCGTCGTGCCGCGGGAAAGACCCTCCGGCTTGAATTGCCGCATGCCACTCACGCTGCGCTGAAGGTCGGTACCGATCGCCCTGACCCGGTAGCGCTGATCGAGAAGGCTCACGAAGACCGGCAGTCGCACCTGATACCCCTGCGCGTCGCCCGCATGGCATCCTCGTCGTTCGCGTTCCTACGTGGTGCGGCTCAGGTTATGGCATGGGATCTCGCTCAGGGTCCGCGTGGTGCGATCCAGGTAGTAATGAACGGCGATGCGCACATCTCAAACTTCGGGCTGTTCGGCTCGCCACAGGGCGACATCGTGCTCGATCTCAACGACTTTGACGAAGTTACGGTCGGGCCATGGGAGTGGGACCTGAAGCGGCTCTGCGCCAGCATCGACGTCGCTGCGCGAGACGCTGGCGCAGCCGTGCGTGAGCGTCGCCAGGCGGTGTTGAGCGCTGTCTCAGGCTATCAGCACACGATGGACGATCTGGCTCCCCGTGGATCCCTCGACGTATGGCAGCGGGCAGCCCGAGCCGACGACCTTGAGTTCACCGGCATCGAAATCGACACGCATTCTCAAGCTGTCGTGCGCAAAGCCGTGGAGAAGGCACGCCGCAAAAACAATAAGAACCTGCTCGATCGCGTTGGGGAGCGACGGACCGATGGCGGTTGGCGCTTCCGCGAGGAGCCACCAATCCTCGTCCGGGTCGACGAAGCGACCCGTCAGGGTGTTACTTCAGGTCTGGAACACTACGCTGAGACCCTGCCGCGCGAGCGCCGGTTCATGCTTAGTCGGTATCACGTCGTGGATGTGGCTCACCGCGTGGTTGGTGTTGGCAGCGTCGGGACACGGGCCTACGTCGCGCTGCTGTGCGGCAACTCGGACCAGGACGTTCTTTTTCTGCAGGTGAAAGAAGCGGTTCGTCCAGCCCATGCCCCGTACCTGCGCGGTATGCCGGAGCCTTATGCCAGTCACGAGGGCGAGCGCGTCATCTACGGTCAGCGCCTGCTTCAGGCCGTGGGCGATCCGCTACTCGGCTGGACCACCATCGACGGCCGTCCGTTCTACGTCCGGCAGATGAAAAATATGAAGGGTGAGATCCCGGTGGCCCGCATGGTTGGGCAATCGCTCGCCTTCTTCACTCATGCCTATGGAGCGCTGCTCGCTAAGGCGCATGCTCGAACGGGCGATGCCGCGGCGATCGCCGGGTACTGCGGCCATGATGGGCGTGCCGACCTGCGCGAAGCTCTCGCGGACTGGGCACACGCTTACGGCGATCAGAACGAGGCGGATTATCAGGCATTCCGGACTGCCATCGCCTCCAGCCGGCTTCATGCCGCCGCGGATCCACATCTATAGTGTGGTGTGTGCGACGCCTGTCAGGTCGACACATACGTCGCAGCGAAGCCTCTGTGTATAGGCATGATCCGATCTGAGCTCATCGCCTGCGTCGCGGAGCAGAACCCACACCTCTACGAAAAGAAGATTGAAGCGGTCGTCTTGACGATCCTCCGGGCGATGCCAGACGCTTTGGCTCGTGGAAACCACGTCGAACTGCGCGGCTTCGGCATGTTCGAGGTCCGGGAGCGGGACGCGCGTACTGGGCGGAACCCGCGAACCGGCCAGACGGTAGCTATCGAGGCTAGAAGTGCCATCTATTTCAAGCCTGGCAAAGGGATGCAGGCGCGGCTCGATTAGAGCAAGGTCAGCAGTGAAGAACTGGCGGGAACTCTGTCAGCATCTTGAGCATCAGGAAAGGTCTCAATCGGCTCGCCAAGATTGGGGCCAAGCTGCCCAATCTAATTAGGGTTCACGATTGGGTTCTCGTCCTTGCTTCGCATTCTCTGAGAAGCGTGATGCATACAGAGGACGCCCCTCAGCCCGGTTCGCCTCCATGCGTTCGCGCAACAGGACAGCGCGCCGGGCGATCGCCTCCGCGTCACACGTTCGGCACGGACCGCCACGGCCAGCGGCGAGGCACTTGTCGGGATGTTGGCAGGATCGGCGCGGCACAAAGCCGGTTATTGGCACCTGACTCGATCGCTGTCACGATCAAGCGGTTACAATCTGATGACCTAGTTCTGTCGAGCTTGCTGGCGTATCAGCCCGGCATGTCCAAGCGGTTAAAGCAGTTGCCTCAGGATCGAGGCACCATCCTGTTCGACATCGTGTTCGAGGATGGCTCCCGGGCATCGAACCGGCGCGTGCCGATGGAGATCCTCGGCGGTCTCGACGGCGATCAGCCGGCCCGCGAACTCATTGAGCAACAGGAGGCGCAGATCGCCGAAAAGGCAGGTCGTCCTCCGCGGGGGATCCAGAGCCTGACACGAACGGCCAAGCCGGAGTCGAAGCCCGTTCGGGAGTAGAGCGTGTCACCGGGCTTCAGCGCGCTCGATATTCGCCCCTACGCCGCAGCGCAACATTTTCTGAAACAGATTTCACGTAATTATTTTTGCTGTCCCTGAAACCTATCGGAGTTCTATTCCGTCAAGGCCGCAACAGGGGGGTGCTGCGAGGCTCTTGGAGCATCTAATGCGCACTTTAATACTAATCTCGATTGCTTTTATCGGCTTTGTATCGCCGGCATTTGCGCAGCATACACAACCTCGAGGGGATGCATCCGCAAACAAGGGTGACATAACGAGCGATGAGAAGGCGCTTGAGGTCAAGCAGCTTATTGCGAAAGCCCAGGAACGCCAAAAGTCGGTCGATAAGCATAACTCAGGACTTTGGGATCGCTGGATCTACGCTGTTTGTTTGGGCTGCGGTTGGGCGCCGAAAAACGTCCGGATCATGCACACCAACCCCTCTCGCGTCCTAATCGGCATACCGGCAGCTGAGGATGATGCTCGGGAGCGAAGAGGCGCCGACCTGGGCACCTGACAGCGACAGCATCAGCGCACACGTGCGAAGTTGAGCAGGGCCACGCCAGCAGCGGCGATGACGTTCCCGTGGCCGCGCCAAGGTAGGATCTGAGCCTCGGGCTTCGGCTCGGCCTCTACCTCCGGCAGAAGGCTCTCAGACACTTCGGCCTCGCAGTCCTGACCCTAACCGCGCATTTAGAGTATTCATCCGGCGTGGGCCGCGGGGGTCCTATTTCGGGTCTGACTCACTTTCGGTGCAGGGGAGTTGATGGATCTCGGCTTCGGTCGTCGGAGATCCTGCCATGCCTCGCAGCCTGCATCCCAACT
>NZ_VRVA01000202.1:0-5800 GCF_008039945.1 Methylobacterium sp. WL64 | reverse complement strand
GGGTTTGTAGAGGCGGCACTAGTGGCACGCTGTCTGCGCGCCCTGTGGCGATGCGTTTCACCGTGAAATCGACGTGCTGCAGTTCACACTGTTTTTGCTTCAACACTCCTTCTCGCTGCGGCGGCACGCTTCTCGAAGAGATTGGTGCCATGGTCCGGGGATGGATGGAGACCAGCTCGTCTAGAGCCGGCAGATGCTTCCTCGTGGTTGGTCCGGCACCCTTCTCGAAGAGCAGGGTGCCGGTAGGGATGAGCGATGCGGTCAACGGGTTCGCGTAGGTTCTCCTTGGGTTAGGGATAGTGTGCTGCCTCTGCGAGGCGGATGAGGTTTGGCGGCAGGAGCTGCCTCCCTGGGTCGGTTCCTTCCTATGGTCAGCTGGGCCTCGTAGAGGCTGTGCTGGTGGGATCGACGGGCTCGCGGTCGCTGTGACCGCCTCGCTTCTCCTTCCTAGGGTGATCGGTATTGCGCCTCTCGGAGGGCTGATGCCGGAGCTACAGGGGGCGTTGAGATTGGGGATGAGTCTCCTTGACGCTGCAATAGAAGCAGGCTTTGGGGTGGGCCTGCCGGAATCACTCAGAGCGCCTCCTTCAGGGTGTCGAAATGAGACTAAGCCGCTCGGCGTTGGTGGCTTCGAAGTGCAGACCAAGCAGCACGATCAGCCCCGCCTGGCCTGCAAAGGTAAAGACCGAAATGGTACGAGCCGCCGAACTTACAAACCCGCGTTCAAAAGCTCCGCATCGAACCAATCCTCCTCAGGGATGTCCGGGCGACCATCCTCAAGTGCTTCTTGGATCAGACGCAAGTGGCGCAGCACCGCTGCCTCCGAAGCTTTTGGGTTGATCAGCACGATGGTTCGCTCGATGAATGAGCTTACAGAATTGCTAATGATTGCATCAGACCAAAATTCCGGCACGTAAAATGGAACGGTGCAGCTCTCTACTTGGCCATAGTTCCAGTACAACGCCCGAACTGGTTCGGCGTTTTGGTCATGCTTGAATGTCGGCCAGATCATCTTGAACTCCTCTCCGTTGTATGGAATTTTCCGTCACTCAATACTCGAAGTTTTTCAAATTGATGCGGTTTTTGACAAGGTAATCAATCGTTTTTCGTAAATCAGTATTGATCTTCGTCGTGCTCAATCCGGTCTTCGTGAGTACCAGTGCGGTTGCGAATAGATCGCGCACCGACATGCAGCCGTCGTCCTCATCGCAGCCGCGATTAACATAGTACATCGAGCGGCCTAATTTCATCTCAGATCGCGTATGTAAAAAATCCAACATACTCTCATTTTTCGCATTGATGTAATACCGATCATTGTTCTTCGGCATGCTCCTGCCTTTCCTATTTCGATATTCAATTCAGGTAAAACTATTCTAGTTGATTTCGGCTTTCTTCAGCTGGCATTGAACCGGTTACGCTTGGCCGGTCCCAGGATTGCAGGCTAGCGCTGCTGCGGCTTCAGCTGCGGATCTACTTCCGGGGCTGTTCTGCCTTCCGCCTGGTCGAGGTCGCTGGCCGTGTTGGGCGGTGCTACAGGGGCGTGCGACGGCTCTCCTTCTTGGGGTCATAGGGCTGCAGGCTCATGGGGCTTCGCGCCCCGCGCGATTGTCGGGAGCGCCTCCTTCAGTTTGTCGGGGTGAGGCGGAGCCGCCCCGTTTCGCTAAGTTCGAAGCGCAGGCCGACCAGCACCATCCGTCCGGCCAGCCCGGCTCGGTCGAGCGCCCGGACCGCCTGAACTTGCTGGGCCACAGTGAGGGGGCGGTCGCGCGTAGTGCGCACCAGCCGGCCCCGCTTCGTGTCAAAACGCTCGATGGTCTGGCGCCGCTGGAACTCCCCCTTCAGAGCGTAGGCGATGGCCGCCGGGCTGCCGTCCCAGGGCTTGGTGTGCACCGGGCGTGGGGCCGCGTCGGTCGCCGGGATCAGCCGCTTCAGGGCAGCTTTTACAGCGAGCGAATTCGCCGCCGGGATCAAACCATAGAGATGGAGGCAGACATGGCTGGCGAACCGTCCCGCCTCGCCCCGCTCCTGGCGGTGATCCTCGTTCCAGCTGGCGTCGATCCCGAGCACCCCGACGGTGACGCCCGCCTGGCGCAGTATCGTCCGGGCAAGCTCGCCCGCGGCCACGAAGTCGGGCTGCTCACCCGTCTCAGGCCCCGGCAGGATGATCGACACCCTCACCCAGCCTTGATTGGGTTGGCTGCGGATGAAGCAGCGGGTCGCATCGACGAAGAGGCGCTGCAGGGCGTCGGCGCATTCTGGGCACGCTGGGTGCCCACAGCGATTGGCCAGCCGCCCGCGCCGACAATTCTCGATGATGGCGCCGACCACCGCCAGGTCGCCGTGCGCCCGCCCATGTTTGCGCAGCCAGCGGCGGCGGCGGCTTCTTAGGGCCCGTCGCTCGGCCCGGGTCGGCGAACGCCCTCCGCGCCGGCCGACCGGCCAAACGAGTGCACTCGTGTTGTAGGCCGGCCCTGCCGCCAGCGCCGTCCCGACGGCGCGGTCGGTGAGGGGGAGAGCCACCAGCTCTCCCCCCTTCGTCCCCAGCTTAGACATCGACGACCTCCGCGGTGGCCTCATGGGCCTTTACCTGGTCCGGCGAGGAGGAAGACTCGCCCTCGACCAGCTTCAGTTCATCGGCCAAAGTGAGAAGCGAGCGCCCCAGCCGCTGCACGCGCTCGCTTTGCAGCCCGGGCTTCTTCAGCGCATCGAGCAGCGTCGCGTGCACCGCCGGCGGCAGCTGCAGGATCTCGTCGATGGGCCCGTCAGCCCCGGTCAGGCGCAATTGAAGCTGGTTCAGATCCTGCGTGGTGGTCGGCTTGGGGCGCTTGTTCGCCACGCCGAGGCGCTGGCGAAGGGCGTCCCGCTTCATCACCCAAGGGACGAACTCCTCGACCGAGATCCGCTCGGCGCGGGCCTTGTTGAGGATGTCGGCCCAGTTCGAGCACAGCTTGTCCTGCGCGGTGCCGTGCGGCTTGGCGCCCATCTTTACGAAGATCAACGCCGGGTTCTTCAACGTCGCCTTGGTCGTCTTCACCTCGGAATGGCGGACCACGACGGCGAGGCGGTCAGGATCGTCGGCGACGAGCAGGAGCCCCTTGTAACCTGGCAGCAGCAGGCGCAGCACGCGGTCATCGAACTTACGCCCGAAGAAGCCTTCGCCGCCGCCATACGCCTTGCACTCTGCGCAGGCGTTCTTGATCTGCTGGAAGCTGTCCTGGCTGCCACCGCTTGAGGCACCAACCTCGGCGATGTTTTCCTGCGTTGGGAAAACTGAAGTTCCGGAGGGGAGATCGTTTCCTGCGTCAGTTTCCCTAGCTATGTTGTCAAGCATGATTTGTCTCCAAACCTCAGAGTGAGGCGGAGATAAAATACAAGCGGCCGAAAAGCCTGGTCACTTTGCGCAGTCGCAAAGTGAGCCTAAGCCTCTGCATTTGCAGTTAAATTATAGCTGTCAGCTCCTCCGGCAGCGGTGAAACCGACACCTTCTGAGGCTCGATCGGATCGACGAGCCGCAGCTGGGGCAAGTCGTAATCTTGTGATTTGAATTTTAGACGGACATATTCGTATTGTGCAATATAGTTTTTTAGACCGGCTGTATCGTCGACTTTCTTCAATAGTTTTTCTACAAAAGATGCAGCGATGGGCCTAGGGGGCCGAAGAAACCTGCCTCCAAAGTGGTCAAGCCATATAAATGCCGCAAAATGATTATCCTCATCCTTATATTTGTATGCTGTAGAACTACTGAACAGGGTCTTGAAATGTTTTCTTATTATAGTGTATTCGATTTCTTCAGGGCTATAAAGAAGCGTTGCGGCCGCGCGCGACCAGTTACACCGCGAGTTGCTCCCGCCAAAAATCGCGAAATGTAGTGATATATAGTACAAGGGGGCGTAGGTGGTTTGCTCAATGCGACGGGTAGTTAATAGTTGGTCCAGCTGGCGCCACGAAAAACTGTAAGCCATTTGTTCAGATTTTTTGGGTGTGATCATTTGACGTAGCAGTCGTATAGCGTCCTTGTCTCGAACAAGCTTCTTCAACGGCGTCAATCGACCGGCATCAGGATGTTTTTCAGCGATTATGTGTTCGAACAACCGAACCCTGACGACCGTGCGCGCGGCCGAAAGAGCCGCGCGGGAAACACGAACCCAATTGTTCGGGTATTCCTTTCCGCGCTCCTGACAGATGAGAAGTTTTCTGCCGATCAGTACCGCCGTTTGAATTTCATACAGACGGACTGCACGCGAAAATCGCGGATTATTTTCGTTTAACACATACTCGAAGGCTTCAGCAATGTTAAACTTAATATATCTATCATGAGTCTTTAATCTGCTCATCGAAACTTCTCGCATGTTTCATTGGGAAGATTGATCAGTGGAGTTTGCTCGAGCGCGGGGGAAATAAGTGTAGAAGGTATCCCGGCTGACCCCAAGCCGCTTGGCGATGGCGGCGACGCTGATCCTGCCGGCCGCCAGCATGGCCTGGGCCGCCTCGAGATCGGCCTCCTTGAGTTTCTTTGGCCGGCCACCCTTGCGACCCCGGGCGAGTGCCGCCTTGAGACCCTCCATGGTGCGCTCGCGGTTGAGATCGAGGAAGTACTCGGCCATGGCCCCGTGCATCTGCAGGGCGAAGCGGCCATGCGCGGTGGCGCTGTCGAACTGCTCGGTGAGGGAACGGAAGTGCACGTCCTTCACGCGCAGGCCGTCGATGGTGCGCATCATCTCGACCAGCGAGCGGCCGAGGCGGTCGAGCTTCCACACCACGAGCACGTCCTCGGGACGCAGGTAGGCGAGCGCAGCCTCAAACTCGGGCCGCTTGGTCCCAGCCTTGCCGGACTTTTTCTCCTCGAACAGGCGTTCGCACCCGGCCTTGGTCAGCGCGTCACGCTGAAGGTCGAGGTTCTGGTCGAGGGTGGAGACGCGGGCATATCCGATGAGCATGTCGGGACAGTGCCAAAACACCGTTTATCCGACAATAGAAAAACCGACAGGTTTCTCCGACAGAAAAAGGGCGATTTTGGACGGTTGGCGACTCGCCGCTCCGGATAGTCGGGAAAACGATCGAATATCGGACACCAAAAGCCTATGCTATCCGCGCAGGGCAGGACGATCAAAGCCCTCGGGGTCGTTAGAATGGTTCACAGGTGGGTAGTCTAGTTTGAAGGGCCGATCATCAATACCTGAACCAGTCTCAGGTGAGTACAGAAGAAACTCAGCTGGTAACCGGTTCCTTCGATCCCCTTTGCGTATTATAGCTACCGTAAATACTGATCTTTATTGAGGAGCGCTGCTGCTCGATCAAATGCTTCTCCCAGTCCCTATTCATTCGCATCAGCGATCCGGGTGAACGCCTCGATCAATTCAGTTTTGAGATTGAATTGTGCTATACGCCCCGATCGTCGGCGCCGCTGCGCCTTAAGCAACAGCGGCGCCGGCTCTCGGCTTTGGAAGCCGATGCCCTCTACGGCTTTGCGGGCGTTCCCGAGCTTCGGCTATGAAGACTTCTTCGGCGTTGCAAACTCAGCTAAGTCAAGGGCATCCAGCTCGCCGCCGAAGCCAAGGGATGGGTGATCGCTCTTCGCCGATAATAGGCAGCCTCGCATCCTGCCGCAGGCGTGCTTGACAAACACGAATGCGCTGCCTTCCAAGATCGTTAGGCATGTCCCACATCATTGGGGAATTGCAAGTTAAACATCAGCACTTAACTCAAACGCATTGACCATAAAATCAACAAAGCACCTGACCTTGGTATTCAGATGTTTGCTTTGATTATAAACAATCCAAACCTTATTAGTATCTACTAT
>NZ_VRVA01000201.1:0-5920 GCF_008039945.1 Methylobacterium sp. WL64 | reverse complement strand
GCGACAACCGGGGATGTAACAGAGAAGGGTCATACCCTGATCTGAGAATCCCCGCCCGGTTCAGCCAGGAGCTACCTTCCGGCATCCCTTCCACCAACCCAATCCACCAAACTTGGCGAAGAGCCACCCTGTGGGGGCCGATCACCGTCATCTTCGGCGAGCGCTTCACCCGGGCCATGGCGGCCTAATGTTCAACCCGCCGCCCGCACACGGAATTCCTGACAGTCCCACCTGCGAGCGCCTGAAGTCCACGCTCAATCATTCACGTGAGGCGTCGCGACCTGCGCGACGCGGCTGAGAAGGTGAGGGCTGAGGCTGCCAGCACCAGCGGTGCGAACAAGACCCAGAGAACTGTATCCCACCCGTAGCTCGTCAGCAGGCCGCCGGACGAGAACGAGCCCACAGCCACCATCCCGAACACGATGAAATCGTTGACCGGCTGCACCCGCGTCCAATCCTCGGGGCGTTGGCACTCTAGTATCAGAGCGGAGGCGCCGACGAAACCGAAGTTCCAGCCAACTCCGAGCGCGACTAGCGACAACCAGAAGTACACCACATCCACGCCCGCTAATCCAATGACCCCGGCCACGCCCATCAGAACTAATCCGACCGCCACCACGCCTTGCGCTCCAAAATGGGTGATCAGTCGCCCAGTCAAGAAGCTTGGGCCGTACATCGCGATCACGTGCCATTGCAGCCCAAGGTTGGCATCCTCCTGCGCATGCCCACACAAGCGCATCGCCAGCGGGGCCGCCGTCATCACGAAGTTCATCAACAGGTAGGATACCGCCCCGCAGATTACGGCGATGATGAAGCTCGGCTGACATAGGATCACACCCATTGGCCGCATCCCGGCCATCTCCTCGGCTGCGGGCCGGGGCAGCCTCACGCCCGACAAGACGAGAGCCGAGAGAGCGGCCACGGCAGCCTGCGCCAGGAAGGTCGCCGCGAACGTATGTGACGGCCACAGGTCCATCGTATAAGTCACCAATTGTGGGCCGATCACCCCGCCGAAGACGCCGCCAGCCATGACGGCGGACAGCGCGCGCGGGCGCCGAGCGGCCAGGACACAATCCGCTGCCGCGAAGCGAAAGGAGAAGACCACGGCGGCGTAGGCACCCCCGAGAAACATTGCCGCGCAGAACAGCCAGAAGCTGGCTGCCAAGATGGCCCAAGCCGAAAGCAGGCCGACGAGCACGCCGCAGCTCGTTCCGGTCATGAAGACGGCGCGACGCCCATGGCGCCGCGCAATGCTGCCAGAGGGGAGTGTGCAGGCGGCCATACCGACGACGAAGACGGAGATCGGTAGGGTCGCCAGCACCTCGTTCGGCGCGAGCCTGTCGCCAACGACGGCGCCGGTCGCGAACACGACGGTCGAGTTCGCCCCGGCCAGTGCTTGAGCGATGGCCAGCCTAACGACGTTAGCCGTGCCAGACCGCGGAACAACGGCCGGTGTAAGTTCGGCTGTCGTGGTCACAGTGTGGGACATGAGAAGTTCGGACTCTGACCGTTCACTCGCGCGCGGGGGACGCGCCGCTTCTGATCACGTCCGCGGTCACTCAGGCCCGATGGACCTGTCCCCTATAGCAAAGTATCTAATGTCCGAAGCTCAATGACATGCTAGATTATGTAGAGTAACGGACAACCTGAGAGCCAAAGGCGATATGAGAGCTGATCAACACACCACATGGACTAGTGCCAGATCGTTTACGATCCGCTCAGGTTGCTTGAACGATCTTAGCATTAGTTTAGGCTTAAACATTCAACAATATACTACAACGCATCGCCACGATTGTTGTGGTCATTTTCTTGACGTCTAAAAGAAAATAATCAAACCGATAGTGCGCACTGACTAACCAACAAATGCTACGGCGTCAATTTCGACCAAAACTCCATTCAGCTCACTCCCAACTGTAGTTCGTACCGGCTTTGATTTGGTAAAATAACGAGCATAGACAACATCAAAGGCTTTGAAGTCGCTCAGGGTCGATAGATGTACGGTGACTTTGACAACCTGATCGAGGTCCGCGCCGACGCTCTTCAGCGCAGCTTCAAGATTTTGGATTGTGGTGACCGTTTGTGTCTCAATGTCTGTACCAACGACTCTACGATCGAGGTCGCGGGGCGTCTGCCCCGCCGTGAACACGAAATCGCCAGCGCGCATAGCCGCTGAGTAGTGCCCTCCGGGGGGGGGAAGTTCATTTTGGTTGTGCATCTAAACCTCATGGTGCCGCGCATCATAGACGGCTTAAGTATTGAAGACTTCTGATCGCCCTTTGGGTCTAGGCGGAGGTCGCTTTTTGGAACGACCCCTGCAGCTTGTCGATCAGCCCTTCGAAGCCTCGTAGCGCGCTTTATTCTCGTCGTTCGGCGGATAGAGGCCTGGCAGGGAAACGCCCTTGTCAACCTCTTGCATAATCCAGCCCTCCAGGCGTTCCTGTTCAGGCGCCAGTTCGAGGATTGTGTCCACGAGAGCCGCCGGGATCAAAACCGCGCCGTCATCGTCGACTACAATGATATCGTCCGGATAGACAGCGACGCCGCCGCATCCAATTGGCTCTTGCCAGTTGACAAAGGTCAAACCGGCAACGGAGGGAGGTGCTGCCGCGCCGTCGCACCAGACCGGCAGGCCCGTGGACAAGACACCGGCGACATCGCGCACAACACCGTCCGTGATCAGCGCAGCCACGCCCTTCTTGGCCATGCGACCGCAAAGGATATCACCGAAAATGCCAGCATCCTTAACGCCCATGGCATCGACAACGGCGATACAGCCTTCCGGCATGGCTTCGATCGCGGCGCGAGTCGACTTTGGTGAGGACCACGACTCCGGTGTTGCCAGATCTTCGCGAGCAGGAACAAAGCGCAGGGTGAAGGCGCGGCCGACGAGCCGTGGCTGTCCCGGACACAGCGGCTTGGTGCCACGGAGCCAGACATTGCGCAGCCCCTTCTTGAGAAGGATGGTAGTGAGCGTCGCAGTGGTCACACTCGATAGTGTTTCAATAATCTTTCGATCTTTGTCCATGCCATTTCCTCTCTCGTTAGAAATCATATACTGGTAATTAGACCGCCATCAACGCGTATTATGCTGCCGGTGATGTACGAGGCGCGTGCCGAGACCAAAAACGAGACTGCGTCACCGTACTCATCGGGGTTTCCGTAACGCCCGATAGGAATGGATGCTGTGCTCTCGGAAGATACGTCCTCGACACTACGTCCCTCGCGCTTGGCCTTCTGCTCGTCGAGGAACTGGATACGGGTCGTCGCAATACGACCCGGCAGGATGATGTTACTTGTAATCCCGTCGCGACCAACTTCTCGAGCTAACGTTTTCGACCACCCAACAAGCGACAGGCGAAGCGCGTTCGAAACACCCAGGTTGGGGATTGGCGAGACGACGCCGGACGACGTGCTCGTGACGATGCGACCCCAGCCCTTCTCTCGCATTCCTGGAAGGATACGATCGGTCAGCTTGATGACCGAGAGGACCATGGATTGGAAGTGTTTCGTCCAAAGTTCGGCGGCTTGATCAGAGGCTGAAGTCGGAGGAGGACCGCCCGTATTGTTGACGAGTATGTCAACTGATCCGAATAACTGCTCAATTTTCGAGACATTCGCATCGATCACGGCAAGTTCGGAGAGATCCCAACGCAGCGCTTCACTCTTGCCGCCTATCTTCCGGATTTCAGACACGGTCCGGTCGGCTGCCTCGCTGTCGAGATCGGCGACCACGATAATAGCTCCTTCGCGCGCAAGCGAGCGTGCGATTGCCCCTCCAAGTCCGCCACCGGCACCAAGTACGAGAGCGATCTTGCCGGAAATCCCCAAATCCATTCAGTTTTCCTTTCACAGTACTCTTCAATATCTGGAAAGATTGGCACGTGAGTCTTTGCGTGCCAGCCTCGCCAGCAGAAAGTCGACCTCAGCACGGGCGGCAGCACTGAGGTTGCTCCCCGGCGTTCGCTGGGCGTCAGAAATGATTGCGCCGCGTCGCTTCAAGATATGCTTGCGGACAGCCAGTCCGACACCCTGCTGCTGCTCGTAGCGTAGCAACGGCAAGTGAGCGTCGAACATGTCGTGGGCTTTATCCCGCTCGCCGGAGGCGGAATATCGAACCACGTCCACCAGCATCTCCGGGAAGGCATAGCCGGTCATAGCGCCATCTGCGCCTCGCTCCATTTCGAAATCAAGAAAGAGCCCTCCATTACCGGTAAGGATAGAGATAGAGCGCATTGAACCCCCCTGCTCTAAGTTTCGAATAGCAGAGATTTTCTCTAAGCCGGGCCAGTCCTCATGCTTAAGCATGACGCACGACGGATGGTTCTGCACGATCCGACGAATGACGTCGGGCGTCATGACGACCGACAGGACGAGCGGGTAGTCCTGAATTACGAAGGGAACGTCATCGCCAATCGCCTCGATCGCCTGCGCATAGTAGGTGACGATCTGATTGTCCGTGCGCAACGTGGGCGGCGGTGCGATCATGACGCCCGCCGCGTGGCAAGCCATGGCCTCATGGGCGAGTGCGCGCATTTGGGCGAAGCCCGGAGCTGATATGCCGACGATCACTGGAACGTTGGTACGAGCCATGACACGCCGTGCCACCGCCATAGCCTCGTCGGCCATCATCTTGTGCGCTTCACCCAGAATGCCTAAAATCGTCAGACCTTTCGCACCGCATTCGATGTAAAAGTCCGTCATACGATCGACTGAGGCGTAATCCACTCCGCCATCATTATCGAACGGCGTCACAGCGATCGAGTAGACACCTTTTGCTTGTGTCAGGTCAGTCATCGCGCATTTCCCAGCTGCCCGCGGGTTTCCCATCGGCCATCTTCCGTCTGCACCAAGGCTCGGTCGTAGAGGTAGGCTGTAGTGCAGGCGTGTTGAGGTGTGAGAAGCAGGCGGTCGCCGACCTCCAATTCATCCGCCTCGACGACTGTGTGTTCTTCGCTCATCGAGATAATACGGCGTTTCCAAAAGAAGCGTTGGTCTATTGGCTTGTCTGGCGAAATCGCTTTCGATCCGGCGTCGAGCGTAGCCGTTCCAGCACGCTTTGATACGACTGTGGTAAGAACAAACGCTGCCTGCTCCCATCCAAGGTCTCGCAGGTCGACGTTGTGCTGAGCACTCGAGTAGGTCCAGCTTCCCGGAGAGACGTATCGGGCGATGTCCCCCGGCCAGAGATTGAAGCTGTAGCTGCCACCGGCGACAAGGTCACCATCGACCCCCTCGGCGCGAATGTCGTTCATCAGGTGGCTGACTGCCGAGGCATTCTCTTGAACCTCCCGGCGGCGGTCTTTGATGTTGCCGTGAATATGCCCGTCGTAGGCGTGCCAGCCGCCGAACAGTCCGGCCTCTTGGATGGCTAGGGCCAGCTTCCGCGCCTCGGCCCCAACAGGAATGCCGGTGCGTCCCATCCCGACATCGAGGTCAACGCGAAGCCTGACATTCGCTGGGTTCCCGGCAAAGGTCTCGCGCCAAGCCGCAAGACCTTCGAAACTGTCGACGAGAGCTGAAACCTCGGCGTCCGGATACCGTCGCGCCATCGCGATCACCCGTGCAATGTTGGCACGATTGACGCTGGGATAAGCCCAGATAGCACCGGGTGAACCGGCACTAAGAACGAGTTCCACCTCTGCCGGCGTCGCACACTTGAAATTACGGATGCCTCTATCGAGCATCAGACGCACAATCCAATTAGCGCGATGTGTCTTCACGTGAGGAACAAGATGCTCTGGCCCATTGCTTGCTGCTATCGTCCGCTCAAGATTGTTCTGAACCTTTTTTTCTAAGATGACCAAACAAGGTGTTTGGAGACAATTAGCGGGAAACGAGATTTGATCTGCGACGTTCTGAGCTAGTTAGCTGTCGATGTTGGGACGTATTTTTGTTAGTGTCGTTAGGAGCCTTTTGGTGT
>NZ_VRVA01000200.1:0-5989 GCF_008039945.1 Methylobacterium sp. WL64 | reverse complement strand
CCGTTCGGCATTCTCCAGGAGCTCGACCCGCATCACCCCGACCCGCCGACCTTAACGCCAGCATTAAGGTCAGGCTTCAGCGCAGAGCGCGATGCCCTCGACCGCGGCCCTCACCGGAGGCGTACACTGGAGAACGTCAGCGATCTGGTCCATGCCCGAAAGATCGCGCGGGCCAACCTCGACGCTGCAGTCGAAGCTTTCCTAGCCAATCCAAAGATTGGGGCATTCGAGCTGGCTCCCGGGCTCACTGTCGACCTCACGGCGGTCGTGAAAGCAGATCGTCACGTGACGGCTACCCTCAGAGAGCCAACAGCGAAGGACGGTAGCCGGCGTGCGGCAGTCAGATCCGCGCTTCTGCTTGCCCGTCCGATCGAGGTCTAAAGCCACCAGTGTCTCGGCCATGCGCCCACGACTTCTACGCCGATCAAAGGTGGAACGAACGCGCCGACGATCCGCTTTCCTGAACTATTCGAGGAACCAAGGAGAGCGCTGTGGACGATGATCGCGTGTGGTCGTTCGAAAAGAGCCTGTGGACGTGCGACGCAGATCACTACCGCGAGCTCGTTGACGAGGAATGCCTCATGGTCCTCCCACAGCCACCGTTCGTCCTCGGCGGGACGCAGGCGATCGAAGCAGTCGCGTCCACGCCGCGGTGGGCTAATATCGAGATCTCGAATGAGCGGATCAGCCGTCCGCAGGAAGGTCTCATCGTGATCGCCTATCAAGCGAAGGCGAGCCGAGACGGTGAGACCTACGAAGCTCATTGCACCTCGACCTACCGGCGACTTGAGCACGAGGTCTGGCGTGTTGTGCAGCATCAGCAGACGCCTCCGCTCATGACATCCCCCGCGGAAGTCAACAGCTGATTGGCGAGGAGGCCAGAACCAGGGTGCGGCTTCGGAAGCCCTAGGCGCACCCGTGACGCGCCAGCTCTGCGCTCTAGCTCTCTCGCCTACAGGTTGAGGGGAGCGCTGATGTCCCACAATCCCAGCCACGTTCAAGGTTATCGCGAGACCAAGGTTGCTAGAGCCGCAGAGATGCACGACTAGGCCAATCAGGTCTGGGCCGAAATCCAGAGGGAGCGACAGGCGATCGAAGAACGGACAGCGAAGCTGCGGGCGATGCGGCTGGTGCGGGATCCTGAAGCAGCGTCAATAATCCCCACCGACCATCTGAAGGCAGAGGGCTAACTGAAGTGAGTTTGAGCCGGGTCGCCACCGTTCTGTGTGTCGCGGTGGTGGCAGGTGCAACTACGGCGGTTCTCACGGACGAAGGTGTCAGCAACGCCCCCCTGAAGGTGCTGGGCGCGGAGCTTATAGCGAGCGGCCTCGTTGCGCTATTACACAGGGTATGAGCGATCTTGAACCGGATGCTATCCTCCTTCCATGCGCTACGCCCTTGCCGCACTCGCCTTCGTCGTCGCTGCTGGTGGGGCGCAGGCCGCTGAAGCGCTGCCGAAGTTCAAGCCTAACACTCTTTACCCTGATGCTCGGGCCTCGCTTCTGCAGCTTGGATGGCGGCCCGCGCTTGTGCCGGCATCGAGTAAGGTATGCGAGCGTCGCGAAGTTACCTGCGAAGCCTATCCGGAGGCCGAGACTTGCGCGCCATTCGGAGCCGCAGCGTGTTCGATGCTCTGGAAGCGTGGCGAGCAGCTCATCAGCGTCATGACGATCGGTGACAACGACATGCTGGTGCGGTCTGCGTCCTGCCGATCCGGCTGCTAGTCTCGACGAGCACAAAAAGCCTGCGGCTTTCCCCCGCCAGCCTGTAATTAGATCGGGCGGCGAGGCCGAGCCGGTCAGTCCTTGAAGATCCGAACCTCGCCCTCCGAGAGCGCCTCGCGCTGGTCGGCGCACCACTGCTGCTCGCCAACCTCTTTCACCTCAGCGTAGCGCCGCGCTAGTTCGTCCTTGAAGGCGGCATTCGCCTGTTCCTGGCCGAGAACCTTGGTGGCCACATCACGTGCGGTCTGAGAGATCCGCAGTGCGGTCGTTCCGTCGATCGCGTAGTGCTTGCCACAGAACGTGATGATGGCCGACTGCGCGCTGGAGGCCCGGAGTAGGGTCAGGGCCTGCTCCTCCTGGGTCTGAGCGTTGACAGGCACAGCGTACACACTGACGGCAAGGGCCAGAGCAACGTGGGCTCGGTAGTGCACGGGCATGTCTCTGGTGATCTACGGGGCAATAGCCGACCGGATCTCAGGTTTCCGGCCGATCCGCGTGGTGTCCATCGAGCAGACCGTGCCGGCGCGCGAGACCGTGCGGTGCGCTTCTTGAGAAATCCCAAGTCGATGGGCGTGTTACTCGATCCCCTTGCGCCCTGTCTTGCAGCGGTCCAAGCGCTCCGCCGGCGAACTGGTCCGAAGCTCATGGCGCGCCTGTTCAAGGTACTCCTGGCGCTCAAGCTCAGTCAGGCAGGCGACGCTGTGCCCGTGGCGGGCCTCTCGTTCGGTGAAACCGGCGTCCCAGGCCCGGTCATCGTGGTTCTTCTCGATGAAGGTGCGCTTAGCTCGCGCTAACACATCGGCTTCGGTGGGCTCGCTCATGGCTCGGCTCCCGTCCAGCCGGAAGCTTATAGGAATGGTGTGGCCCATGCGAAGTCGATGTGATGGCGGTCATGACGATTGTGCGGCGCAGGCCCATGCGCATTCCTATCCCTTGGCTCGGGCCCATGCCTCCGACAAGGCCTGGATCGCCTCATCTTTGGTTTGCACTTCGCCATCTAGAGGCTTCAGGTCAGTCTCAAAGCGCTGACATCCCGTGCAGGCCCAGAACCACGTATCAGCACTCGGCCCACCAAGGTTCATCATGACCCGTCCAACTTCCACGCCATCCTCAGCGGCAACGAAATCGTAGTGCGTATCTGGGGCTGTACGGGACCAAACAAGGGGCATGGTAAGCGTTACTGCGGACCGTCTGATGGCATCTATAGTGCAGGCAAAGTGCCAAGAAGGCCAAGTCCGCGACCGCCTGCATTGGTGACGCACTCGGGTCTGACGGGAATGTGAGTCGGCCAGTCGCAGTTCTGGCTCCTGTCCTGCTTGGCTACCAGGATGCGATCTCTGACCGACTTAGAACTAGCCATCCTTGGGGCGCTGACGGACCACCCTGTCAGCACCAGCGTGATCAAGTCCCGGGCTGGCGTACCGGTGAGCCAGCGCAACGGCCCGACACTGGCAGCTTGTCTGGAGCTGGAACGTCATGGCCTGGCAAGGAGTGTCGGCTCTGGATTGTCTCAGCGGTGGAGCCTCCCCAACATGGCTGACGCTCGACAAAGCATCTCAGCTTAGCAGGAGCTTACAGCCGGCCAAGCGGCCATCCTCACAATGGCAACGATCTATTAACCATCAATCGTCACGGTCGCTAGTAGCGATGGGCTGGGGTCTGAGCGTCGGCAGAGCAGGACCGCCTCCCCTGATGACACGGTGCGGCCTCGCCGGCGCAATCGCAACAAGCCCGCACCTGGATCACCAGGGCGGGCTTTTCTCGTTGACCCACATCAGACTGCGAAGCACCATGACGCGTCCTGTCGAGGGACACCCATCGGTCCGGTTCAGGCTCTTTAACCCCCAGAGCATGGGTCGAACCGGTGGGCCTCGTCTGGCCATCGGATGGCGGACTGCCTCGTGATCGAGGCGGGCAACCCACCTCCGTCCAAGTCCATTGCCGGGCTGTGAGGCCGCTATATCGCCTTGATTAGCCCCCTACCCCGAGAGGGCGCATAGGGTCCTATCCCTCCGCGCAATCCCGTGCCTTGGGCCATGATACGGAGGCTGAGATGGCGCTGGAACTCAAGACCGGCAAAGCGCAAAGCGTCACGCCCGAGGACTTCAACGAGCGGGTGAAGCGCCTGTTGGCGGACAAGCCGGAGCCCCGCAAGGCCGAGACGCGGGGCAAGAACTACAAGGGCAGCACGCCGTTCTCGAAGAGCTGAAGCGCTTCCTCGACGGCGTTCGCACCGGCCGGGCGGCCATATCATCACGGCTTGCCCGGCCTTACGCACCTTCCGACCGCTCCGCGACGGGGAGCCCACCAGATAGAACAGGCAGCGCTACAACGCTACAGCTCTGTTCTGCTACAATGCTGTAGCGCTATAGCGTTATCACATCGTCACGCCATCGGATCGTAGCACTTTCGCACTATCATGCTGTGCTGCTACAGCACGACAGCACTTGTGAGGGGACATGCGAACGATAACCCTGGTCACGCAGAAGGGCGGCGCCGGCAAGACGACGGTGGCTGCAAGCCTTGCGGTCGCGGCGGCAGAGGCAGGGGAGCGCGTCGTTGCCCTCGACCTCGACCCTCAAGGCTCGCTCGCGGCCTGGGGAGACAACCGGGCCGAGGACGCGCCTGCCGTCGACCGTCTCGGTCCTGATCGGTTGGCGGACCTTCCGCAGATCCTGGCAGCACTAGGCGAGCAAGGATTCACTCTGGCGGTTCTCGACACGGCCGGCGTCGCCTCCACCAGCGGCAACCTCGCCATGCAAGCGGCCGACTTGGCGCTGATCCCTGCTCGGCCGTCACGCCTCGACCTTCAGGCGACTATGCCGACGATCGAGACCCTGATGCGGCTCGGCATGCGGGACCGTTTCGCCTTCGTGCTGAACCAGTGCCCGGCCGGGCGATCGGCTCGAACCGTCGAGGCGGCCAGCGGGCTTGGGATGTTCGGCGTGCTGGCTGAGCCGTCCCTAACGCAGCGAGCGGACCACCAAGACGCGCTGGCGGCGGGGAAGGGCGTCACCGAGTATGCGCCCGAGGGCAAGGCGGCCGACGAGCTACGCGCGCTCTGGGCCTGGGCGGATCGCAAGATGAAGGCGAACAAGGCATGAGCAAGCGCCCGTCCCTAATCGGTGGCCTGACCCTGCCAGGATCCGAAGCCCGCGAGTCTGCCCCAGGAGCTGAGCGCGAAACTGCGCCCAGCGCTCCGGCCCCCTCCCCGGCCGCTCCCGCACCGAAGCCTGCGGGCCGTCGAGCCCGGCCGGACGTGGTGCATACCTCCGTATACCTGCCGAAGGAGGTGCATCGGCGGCTGCGCGAGATCGCATTCACCCGGGACGTGAAGGTGCACGACGTCATCATGGAAGGGATCGACGCCGCGCTGCAAAAACACGGGCACCCGTCCGCGGCTTCACTCAAGGGGAAGGGTGAAGTGTAGCGCGATAGCGGCGTGACGCTGCAGCGCTGTCCCGCTGTAATGTCACGATGCTTTAGCGCTATGACAGTGTCGCATTTTTATGCTGTAGCACTACAGCACGACGGCACTGCGGAGGGGCAGCGGTTCGGGCTAAGGTGCGAACGCAAGACAAGGTTCATTATCTTGCGTTGGAGCGAAAGAGCCCGCCATGATGGTCTTTGGTCCGCGGCAGACCGCCCCCGGTGAGCCGTGGCAGGCGAGCGTCAAAGGCATCGCCCGCAGTTTCCCGACCTTCGAGGGGGCGGAGGCCTGGATCGCAGCTTGCCGGGAGGCTGGGCATGTCGTCGACGGCCTCGGCACCCCGATCGCCCGGACAGTGGCTACAGCCTCTTGCTGATTACCGGGCCTTCGGCCCCACAGCTCGCTTTGGAGGATCACCATGGACATCGTCGTCACGCCGACTGGAACCGACGGCACCTCGTGGGGCCTGAAAGACCGGCTCGGCCGGTCGCTCGGCGCGATCGAGCAGGATGTCGGCGGTCTCTTCCAGATCGTGCCTGACCCCAACAGCAACCTGAAAAGCGTAACGCGCACGCACCCTACGCTCAGCGACGCGATGACGGCGATAGCCAGTCGCATGCAGGGCGAGTGCGCACTCGATAGCCAGGACTGGGGCTGAACAGATGTCTGGGCTCCCAGCGGTCATCGAGCCTGTTGAGGCCCTGCCACCCGCGCAGGCCGACGACGACGCGCAGATGGTACGGCTGTGGCTGTCTCGATCGTCAAGCCCGAACACCCGCCGGAACTATGAACGCGAGGCGCGGCGCTTCCTTGTCCATGTCGGCAAACCGCTCGG